>JALYLC010000126.1 GCA_030774435.1 Actinomycetota bacterium | reverse complement strand
CGCCAGCTCGAGCCAGCGCAGACGGTTGCCAAGCGCGACCTCGAGCTCGCGCCCCGGGCGCCGGCCCGAGATCCACAGCAGCCCGAAGCTGCGCACGGTCGCGCCGCGCGGCTCGGCGTCGCGCTCGATGTGTGCCACCTCGTGCCCGCGCTCGACCGCGGCCACGGCGAGCGCGGTGCCGACGATGCCGGCACCGACGATCACCAGGCGCGCCACCTCAGCCCTCGTGCACGCAGGGTGCGTGCGGCCGGGCAGGGCATCCCCCCAGACACCCCGCCCTGGCCGCTCCGCTGTACGAGAGGTTCAGAAATCTCATGACTCAGACGTCCAGCACGCGCGCGCTCTCGGAGGGGAAGCGCACGACGACGCGCTGGCTGACCGAGAAGGCCTGCGCGGCGGTGCTGGGCACGTTGGCAATCAGCTCGCTGCCGTTCTCTGCGGCAATCTTGAGGCGGGTGACGGCGCCGAGGAAGCTCTGCGCGGTGACCTCGCCCGTGAGCCCGCCCGGCTCCGGAGGCTTGCCGTTGAGGTGCTCGAGCGTGATCGCCTCGGGTCGCAGCAGGACGAGCACCTCCTGGCCGGCGGGCCGGCCGCGCACCGCGTCGACCGGCACGATCGTCCCGTTGATGTCGACGGCGCCCTTCTCGCCCTCGGCGACACGGCTCTCGAGGCGGTTCATCGTGCCGATGAACTCCGCCACGAAGCGCGTCGCGGGCGCGCCGTAGATGTCCGCCGGCGAGCCGAGCTGCTCGATGCCGCCGGCGTACATCACGGCGACCCGGTCGGAGACCGAGAGCGCCTCCTCCTGGTCGTGCGTGACGTAGACCGTCGTGATCCCGAGCTGCGATTGGACCCGCCGGATCTCCTCGCGCAGCTGCACGCGGACGAGCGCGTCGAGCGCCGAGAGCGGTTCGTCCAGGAGCAGCACGCGCGGCTCGATCGCGAGTGCGCGGGCCAGGGCCACGCGCTGCTGCATGCCGCCCGAGAGCTGGTGCGGATAGCGGCCGACGGCGTGCGAGAGGCCGACGATCTCGAGCAGCTCGCTCACGCGCGCGTCGCGCTTGGCGCTCGGCCACTTGCGCACCTTGAGACCGAACGCGACGTTCTGAGCCGCCGTCATGTTCGGGAACAGGCTGTAGGCCTGGAAGACCATGCCGATGTCGCGGCGGTTCGGGGCGCGCCCCGTCATGTCCTCGCCGTTGATCACGACGCGGCCGGAATCGGGCTGCAGGAAGCCCGCGATGATGCGCAGCGCGGTCGTCTTGCCGCAGCCGCTCGGCCCGAGCAGCGACAGGAACTCGCCCTCCTCGAGCGAGACGGAGATGCCGCCGAGCGCCGTGTACGTGCCGAACTGCTTGCGGAGGTCCTGGAGGTCGAGGTACGCCATGTCAGGCTCCTCCGGTCGTCATTGTCGATGGGGCCGTGACGCGGGACAACCCCGCGGCAAGCACCGGGTCGGACGCCCGCCGCGAGCCCAGGCGCCCGAGCACGAGGAAGATGGCCGCCGCGAGGAACGTCAGGCCCACCGCGATCACGGTCAAGGCCGCCGCCGGGAACGCCTGAGCCGAGCCGATCGTCGTGATGTACACCGGGAACGTCTGGTAGAGCGCGATGCTCGCGATCGTGAACTCGCCGAGCACGATCACGAACGTCAGCAGGCAGGCCGCCAGCACCGCTTCGCGCAGGTTCGGCAGGATCACGCGGAAAAGCGTCCGGGTGCGACCCGCTCCGAGGCTTTCCGCCGCCTCGGTCAGCGTCTGGATATCGACGGCCCGCACGCCGGCGTCGAGTGCGCGGTAGACATAGGGCAGCGCCAGCACGACGTAGGCGGTGACGAGGAACTTCGGCGTGAAGACGAAGTTCGTCAGCAGCCAGTCGGGCGAGAAGAACTTGAAGAAGTCGAACAGCCCCACCACGAGGACGATCGGCGGGATCACGAACGGCAGGATGGTGACGGACTCGACGGCGGGACGGATCTTCGGCAGCCGCAGGTGCACCCAGTACACGGTCGGCACCATCAGCGCCATGGTGACGACGGTCGTCTCGAGCGCGAGCTGCACTGAGAACCAGAGCGTGTGGCGGAACGTCGGGTCGCCGAAGATCTGGCGATAGGCCTGCAGGCCGAAGCCCTGATGTCCCTGCTCCACGCTGAACTTGACGGTGGCCGCGATGGGCACGAGGAAGTAGAGCGCCCCGATGAGCAGGACCGCGATCCCCGAGATGGGCATGCGCCGCTTCACTTCATCCACCGTGCGGCGCGCCGCTGGAGCGGCAGGTAGATGAGGACCGCGATCGCGATGATCACGATCATGCCGAGCGCCAGCGCTTGCCCGAAGTGCGGGTCGGAGACGACGTTGCCGTTGAGCACGTTGGTGATCTCGAGCGGCACGATGTTGTATCCGCCCGACGTCAGTGCGTAGGCCGTCGCCTGCGCCGCGAACGCGTTGCCGAAGAGCAGGACGATGGCTCCGAGGAAGGAGGGCGCGAGCACCGGGATGCCCACGCTCCGCCAGTACGTCCAGCTGTCGCCACCGAGGCTCTCCGACGCCTCGCGCCACTCGGTCTTCAGCCCGTCCACCGCGGGCGAGAGGACCAGCAGCATCAGCGGGATCTGAAAATAGACATACGCCAGGAAGACGCCCCAGTAGCCGAACACCGTGATGTTGTGGGCATACAGGTCGATGCCGAGATCGTTCTTGAGGAATGATGTCACCACACCAACGGTGCCGATGCTCGAGATGAAGAAGAAGGCGAGTGGCACACCGCCGAACTGCGAGGCCACGGCGGAGAACGCAGTCACGACCGTGCGCACCCAGCGCGGAGCTGCAGGATGAAGCGCCGCATAACACATCAAGGCGCCCAGGAGACCGCCCACGAGGGCTGTGAAAATACTGATGCGTATCGAGTTCTCGAACGCGTGAAGGTACTCCGCATGAAAGAGCCCACGCACGTTTGCGGTCGTCCACGTTCCCTGATCGGTGCGGAATGCGCCGATCAGGACATCCCCCGCCGGGAAAAGCAGGAACAGGGCCGCGTAGAGGAAGAACGGCAGCGCCCCGAGCCACGCCAGCGTGTACCGGCGCCGTGCCGGGCCCACCGGGCCCGGCAC
>JALYLC010000125.1 GCA_030774435.1 Actinomycetota bacterium | reverse complement strand
GGCCAAGACTGCCGAGGCCCCGAGCGAGCCGCCGGCCAACGGGGCGCCGGCCGCCAAGCCGTCGCGCCCGCGCCGCCGCCCGCGCACCGTGATGGACTCCGCTTCGATCGGCCTCCCGCCCAAGCCCGAGCAGGAATGAGCGTGCAGCGACGGGGCATCATCCTGGCCGGCGGGTCGGGGACCCGGCTCTACCCCGTGACGCGGGTCGTGTCGAAGCAGCTGCTGCCGGTGTACGACAAGCCGATGATCTTCTACCCGCTGAGCACGCTGATGCTCGCGGGCATCCGCGAGATCCTGGTGATCACGACGCCGCACGACGCTGCCGCCTTCGAGCAGCTACTCGGTGACGGCTCCGCGTGGGGGCTGAAGCTCGCGTACGCGCAACAGCCCAGTCCCGACGGGCTCGCCCAGGCGTTGCTGATCGGGCGCGACTTCCTGGCCGGGGCACCGTCCTGCCTCGTGCTGGGCGACAACATCTTCCACGGCCACGGGCTGACCGAGATCCTGCGCACCGCCAGTGCGCGTGAGCACGGCGCGACCGTCTTCGGCTACTGGGTGCGTGAGCCGGAGCGCTACGGCGTCGTCGAGTTCGACGCTGACGGGCGCGCGATCGGCCTCGAGGAGAAGCCGGCGGAGCCGAAGTCGAGCTACGCCGTCACGGGCCTCTACTTCTATGACGCGCACGGCCCCGACAACGCCGCGGCGCTGGCGCCGTCGGCCCGCGGCGAGCTCGAGATCACCGATCTCAACCGCCGCTACCTGGAGCGGGGCGAGCTGATGGTCGAGCGTCTCGGGCGCGGCTACGCGTGGCTCGACACCGGCACCCACGAGTCGCTCCACCAGGCCGCGAACTTCATCGAGACCATCGAGGAGCGGCAGGGCCTCAAGGTCGCGTGTCCCGAGGAGATCGCCTACCAGCAAGGCTGGATCGACCGCGATCAGCTGCTGCGGCTGGCGGCGCCGCTGAGCAAGAACGGCTACGGCGAGTACCTGGTCGCGCTGGCCGACGGCGCCTTCGCGGGGTCCGACTGACTTCCTCGAGCGCTGTCGTATGGTGATCGAGTGACTCCTGCGATCGAGAGTGCGCCCATCGACGGCGTCCACGTCGTCCGCCTGCGCAAGTTCGGCGACGAGCGGGGCTGGTTCTGCGAGTTGCGGCGGGAGTCCTGGTATCGCGAGCTCTCGGGTGGGCGGCCGTCGCTGCAGACGAACATCTCGTTCTCGCAGCAGGGCGTGATCCGCGGCCTGCACTGGCACCGCCGCGGCCAGGACGACCTGTTCTTCTGCGCGCAGGGCTCGGCGCGAGTCGTGCTGCTGGACCGCCGCGAGGAGTCGCCGACGCACGACGTCGCCTGGTCGCTCGACATCGACGGCGAGAACTGCCTCGCGGTCTACATCCCCGGGCAGATCGCGCACGGCTTCGAGGCGCTCACGGACGTGATGCTGTGCTACCACGTCAGCGAGGAGTACGACCCGGCCGATCCGGACGAGCACAACCTCCGCTGGGACGACGAGCGCGTGCGCGGACTCTGGTCGACGACGAGCCCGACGCTCTCTCCGCGCGACGCATGACCCGCGTGCTCGTGACCGGAGGCAGCGGCCAGCTCGCCCGCGAGTTCGCGCTGCTGCTCGGTACGGATGCCGTCGCGCTCGGTCGCACGGAGCTCGACGTCGCCGACGAGGAGTCGGTCGGCCGGGCCTTCGCGCTGCACCGCCCGGAGCTGGTCCTGCACTGCGCCGCCTGGACGGACGTGGACGGCGCGGAGTCGGATCCGGACGGAGCCTGGCGCGCGAACGAGTACGGCAGCCGCCATGTCGCGCGCGCCGCGCGAGCCTGCGGGGCCGCGCTCGTCGGGTTCTCCACCGACTACGTGTTCGCGGGCGATGACCCTGCCGGATACGACGAGTGCTCGCCCGTGGCACCGCGCAGCGTCTACGGAGCGTCCAAGCTCGCCGGCGAGCGAGCGGTGCTCGCCGAGCACCCAGGGGCGCACGTCGTGCGCACGGCCTGGGTGTTCTCGCCTCGCGGCCAGAACTTCCTGCTCACGATGCTGCGCCTGGGTGTGGAGCGCGACGAGGTGGGAGTGGTCGATGACCAGATCGGCTGCCCGACTGCGGCTGCGCACCTCGCGCGCGCCACGCTGGAGCTGGTCGAGCGCTGCGCGCCCGGCACCTACCACCTCTCCGGCGGCGGGTCGACGAGCTGGTACGGCTTCGCGAGCGCGATCATGGAGGAGGCCGGATTGAGCGCGCGCGTCGAGCCGATCGCCTCGAGCGAGCTGCAGCGCCCGGCCCTGAGACCCGCCTGCTCGATCCTGCGAACCGTCCACGCCGACGCTCCGCGGCTGCCACACTGGAGGGACGGGTTGCGTGATTGTCTCGCTGCCCTGGCCAACGCGGAGGGAACGTGAGACGCATCCTCGTGACCGGCGGCTGCGGGTTCATCGGGTCGCATTTCGTGCGGCGCCTGCTCCGCCGGGGAGACGACGTCGAGGTCGTGAACCTCGATGCGCTCACGTACGCCGGCAACCCGGCCAACCTGGCCGAGGTGGCCGAGAACGTGCGCTACCGCTTCGTGCACGGCTCGATCTGCGACGCGGACGCCGTGGCGCGCGCGGCCGAAGGCTGCGAGGCGATCGTCAACTTCGCGGCGGAGACGCACGTCGACCGCTCGATCATGGAGGCCGGCGACTTCATCCAGACCGACGTGTTCGGAACGTATCTCCTGCTCGAGTGGATCCGCGACAAGGGCGGCCGCCTCGTCCACGTCTCGACCGACGAGGTCTACGGCGACATCGAGGCCGGCTACGCCTCGCGCGAGGGCGATGCCCTACGGCCGAGCTCGCCCTACTCCGCCTCGAAGGCGGGCGGCGATCTCCAGGTGCTGGCGGCCGTGCGCACCTACGGCGTCGACGCCGCCATCACGC
Organism: Actinomycetota bacterium; assembly: GCA_030774435.1. Taxonomy (GTDB): domain Bacteria; phylum Actinomycetota; class Thermoleophilia; order Gaiellales; family JALYLC01; genus JALYLC01. The sequence continues at coordinate 1,058 of JALYLC010000125.1, read as the reverse complement.
GCGGCTCGAACAACTACGGCCCCAACCAGTACCCCGAGAAGCTGATTCCGCTGTTCGCGACGAACCTGCTCGACGGCGAGCCGGTGCCGGTCTACGGAGACGGCCGCCAGTCGCGCGACTTCATCTACGTCGAGGACCACTGCGCGGGCATCGAGACGGTGCTCGAGCGCGGCGCCAGCGGCGAGATCTACAACGTCGGCGGCGGCAACGAGATCGAGAACCTGACCACCACGATGCGCCTGCTCGAGCTCACGGGACGCGACGAGAGCCACATCCGCTACGTCACCGACCGCCCGGGCCACGACCGCCGCTACGCGCTCGACACGAGCAAGCTGCAAGGTCTCGGCTGGCGCCCCGAGGTGACGTTCGACGAGGGCCTGCAGCGCACGGTCGAGTGGTACCGCGACAACCGCCCGTGGTGGGAGCCGATCAAGCGCGGCGGCGGCTTCGCGGAATACCGGCGCAAGCAGTACGGCGCAGCCGGCCGGTGACCGAGGGCGCGGCCGCGCCCGCAGCGACCGGAAAGTACCTCGACGCCTTCGCGGTGGGCGAGTTCCGTGCGCTGTTCGTCGCGTACACCGTCTCGATGCTCGGCGACATCGTGGCGGCAGTCGCGCTCACGGTGCTCGTCTTCCGGCGCACGGGCTCGCCGTTCCTGGCGGGGGTGACGTTCACGCTCGCATTCGTGCCGTACCTGTTCAGCGGCGCCCTGCTCTCGAGCCTCGTCGACCGCGTGCCGCCGCGGCGCCTGATGATCGGCTGCGATCTGCTCTCGGCCGCGATCGTCGCGCTGATGGCGAGCTCGGCCGTGCCGGTCCCGGCGCTGCTCGCCCTGCTCTTCCTGCTCGGGCTGATCTCCCCCGTCGCCGGGGGCATGCGCAACAGGCTGCTCGTCGTCGTGCTCCCGGCCGGTGTGTTCATCGCGGGCCGCTCGCTCTTCCGCATCGTCGCGCAGTCGGCCCAGGTCGTCGGCAACGCGGCCGGCGGCCTCCTGATCGCGCTGACCTCGCCGCGCAGGGCGCTGCTGCTGGATTGCGCGAGCTTCCTGGGCTCGGCCC
>JALYLC010000124.1 GCA_030774435.1 Actinomycetota bacterium | reverse complement strand
CGCGTCCGACGAGGTCATCGCTCGGGCTGCGAGCGCAGTTCACGACTGGAGTGAGGTCGAACCCGCTGCCATTCGCCTTTCGACCTGGGGACGCGCATATGGCGATGAGGGTCCGGCGCTGCTACCTCTGAAGATCGATGTCGACCCGGAGCGCCTTTGACCTTGGCCTCACCTGGCCGCATCACCGGCGCGGCCGACTGCCGGCTGGCAAGGCGATGACCGCGAGCCGCCGGGATCGCTTCCCTTTCTGCTTCCCCTTCGCGCCTAGAAGAGCCTCTCGCCCCGATAACGAAATTCTTCTCCTGATGTGGGGCGGATATGTCCGCGTCCGCCCGAGGGCATACAGCAGGCGGATCGCGTCGCGTACGCAAGAGCAGACCTTCTTCCGTGGCGGTAAGCTCGGCCCATGCCCTTCGACCATGTGATCTGCACCCCGAGCCAGCTGTACGAGAAGTACAAGGAGCCCGACGAGGGGGTGCGCACGAAGTCGATCGTCAGCTTCGACGCGCACTGCCGCACGTACATCGCGCTCTCACCGTTCGTCGTCGTCGCGACCAACGACGCGGAGGGCCGCTGCGACGTCTCGCCGCGCGGAGGGGCGCCCGGCTTCGTCCAGGTGCTCGACGACACGCGGCTCGTGATCCCTGACGCCAGCGGCAACAACCGGCTCGACACGCTGCGCAACATCACGCAGACCGGCCAGATCGGCCTGCTCTTCATGATCCCGGGGATGTCCGAGACGCTGCGCGTCAACGGGCGGGCGAGCGTCACGATGGATCCGGAGCTGGTGGCACGGCACGAGGTCGGCCAGGGCAAGCCGCCGAAGGCCGTGATCGGCGTTGACCTCGACGAGGCGTTCCTGCACTGCGCGAAGGCGTACATGCGCTCGAAGCTGTGGGACACCGCGGCTTGGCCCGACCGCTCCGCGCTCGCGCGGCCTGCGCAGATCTGGAAGGACCACATCGGCATGCCCGACCCGATCGACGAGGTCGAGGCCTGGCTCGCGAACGACTACGCGAACAACATGTAGCGAGCGCGCGTCGGCGTGCTCCGCGAGCACGCAGCGGGCGCTGAAGTCGAGCAAGGGCGACGAGAACTGGCGTGAAGGTGTCGACGGTCTCGACCGCGTGGCTACTCTGACGCCCAATCCACGCCTAAACGCCCCAAGTCGAGCTCGCACGCCCTCCCCGAATCAGGCGCGCGGAGCGCCTTCAAACTGGCGTGGTTACACGTGTTTGATGTCGATCGTGCTCGTGTGTCCACGGCGCGGATTCAGCTTCCCAAGCTGAGGGTCGCGAGTTCGAGCCTCGTCGTCCGCTTCGCCGCCAGGAGCGAGAAAGCTGCGCTGAGCAGGTAACTTGTAGGGACTAGCGCTGGCGATCGTAGTCCACGCAAGTCCAGGAAAGTCCATATCTGCGACCGGAGACTGGCCCACAACTGGCCCACAACGCCTCCGACTTTGTGACACGCGACGGCGGCGGACGACGCGCAGGCGCACCGGGTGGCGGGCATCCGCCGGGCATACTGGACAGGTGGATGGAGTTGACCTCGCTGGCCTGCGAGCGGCCTTCCTCGAGGCGGTCGAAATCGACGACCCTCTGATTCGCGGGCTGGAGGCGGCAGCTGTCGTGAGCGACGCTGTGCGCGACCTCGGAGTGCGGCTCATCGTCTACGGCGGCGCCGCGGTGTCGCTCTACACGGCCGGCGCATACATCTCGGGTGACGTGGATGCCGCCCTCGCCGTCGGTGCCCCCGGAGTCGAAGAACGCTTGCGCGCGCTCGGACTCGAGAAGACCCACCGGCACTGGGCGCTTCCCGATTCGGACCGCGTGGTCATGAAGTTCCCGTCCGACGCGCTCGAGCCCGGGTGGGAGACGAACACGATCGAGTTGGATTCGGGACGCTCCGTCGCGGTGGTCACGCTGGAGGACATCATCCTCGACCGAATCGAAGGGGCTCTCAGCGCGGGCGGGATCTTCGACCTCTACCGCCAGGCGATCCTGCTGTGCAGGAGTCCGAGTGTCAGCGGGCCCGCGCTCCGTGAGCGCGCGGCGGCGCGGCGCATCGAACGCGAGCTCGACATCTGGCTTGAAATCACCGACGATCAGGCGTATTCAAATCCTGCGGCGTTTTCCAAGGCGATCACAGCGGCCGGATATCATGGGTAGCAGTCCCATGGTCATCCGCATTCAGGACATCCTCGCTCAGGCGCCTCAGATGAGGGCTGCTCAAGCTGCTTTGGAGGATCAGTGCGGGCCGTACGAGCGCGCTCGGCCTCGTGATCCTGAGAAGGTACGAGCGTTGCGCAGGATGGGTACTCCCGAGAGCTTGGTAGGCCCGGCCGCGAGTAGCCAGGCTCAATTGCTGGCTGCTCGCGTGCGACGCCCTTCTTCCTCGTAGCTCTCCGTCTTCGACGCGCTTGTCGTCGGGCGCGGGATCTCAGGTCGCGAACAACGCGAGCGGGGCACCGTCAGCGGCACGAGCTCGTTCGCTCGCCTCGACCAGATAGGCGTCGAGTCGCGCCGCTGCCTCGGCCTCGCCGCCGGGCATGAGCTTGCGATAG
>JALYLC010000123.1 GCA_030774435.1 Actinomycetota bacterium | reverse complement strand
ATCGGTTCGGTATCCACGATCGTAAACTACCAACGAAACTCGCCCAGCTGGCATCGCTCAGTTCGAGGCGCTGGCCCGCGCTCTGCAACCGCGTGAACAGGTAGGAGCGCGCTGCAGACTCATCGCCTGCCGCACCTGTTGGGTACGCAAAACCATCCGTCATGCTGCTCGGGTGTATTCATGGATGAGTCCGCCGAGTCGGTCGCGCCGGTGAAGTCGTGTGGGGTGCGTGAATTCGGTCTTGCCTGCAAATCGGGTGTTTTGTGATGTGCGACCGAAATTTACGCACTGTGGGTGTCAAAACTCAGTTCCGCCTGCAAATTAGGTAATTCGCGAAGGCGACTCGAGTTTTGGCACCCCACACGTAGATCAGCAGCCGAAACCGCCGCTCCTGGTCACCCAGCTGCATGGTGAGATTGCGAGCCTCTGCGCCACCCAGGCGCCGTCAGGGTTCGGCGTGCAGGCGAGGAACTCGACCCGGCGCGTCGCCAGCGAGATGAAGAAGAAGACGTAGATCCGCTGCAGCCCGAGCGCCTCGACCGTGAAAAAGTCACAGGCGAGCGTGCTGGCAGCCTGCTGGCGCAGGAAGGAACGCCACGACTGCCGTGCGCGCTCGGGCGCCGGCGGAACGCCAGCGCCCGCCAAAACCTTGCGCACAGTGGTCGGTGAGGCCGCGAGCCCCAGGCTCTTGAGCTCGCCGGCGATCCGTTGATAACCCAGTGCGGGTTCTCGCGCGCGAGTCGAAGGATCAACTCCCGCCGCGGCCGTTCGAGCGGCGGCCGCCCCGGCTGCCTGTGCAGATACGTCCAGCGCCGCGCCACCAGCTGACGATGCCCAGCGCAGCAGCGTCTCCGGCCTCACCGAGAACACCGCCCACGCCGGGCGCGGAAGCGCTCGACTGAGCGTGGCCAACAACGCGCGATCGGCAGGCTCGAGCGGTGGCCGGCCTGACCTGCGCCGCATGACCGCGAGCTCGTGACGTAACACCAAGATCTCCAGGTCCTTCGATCGATCCGAGCGCCCAAGAAGCACCGCCAGCGTGAAGAGGTTCCGAACCGCGAGATAGACAAACGACCAGACCACCCACAACCTCCGAGTCGACAACGGAGGTCGAAAGCTAGTCAGGCCGATCGCTGCAGGCGCCGCCTCCTGGTCACGACCGAATTTGCGCACCCTACGAGCCCGAAGCTCGCTCGATCACGTCCTCGGCCGACGCGCCGTAGCACTCGACCTTCGCCGGCTGGAAGCCCTCCGCGACCTCGTAGCGATGAAGCCCGGCCAGCCGGCGCCCGTCCTCCAGCTCGCGCCCGACGTAACGGGCGAGATAGCGGGCAGCCAGCCGCGCCTCCGCCAACGCGCCCGAGCCGACCGGCAGCCCGTCGAGCAGCTTGATGTGCACGAACCCGTTGCCCCAGGAGCGCTCGATCAGCTTGCGCGGCACGAAGCGCCCGACCGCGAAGTGCGCGTGCAGGCCGTGGCCACCCGGATGCCACTGCGGCACCCACACGTACGGAAGCCGCCCCGCATCGAGCCCGGCCCGCAGCTCGCGGAAGAATCCCGCCAGATCTTCACGCAGCTGCAGCGGCTCATGGCAGCCCTCGCCCCGGTAGGTCAGCGTCCCGAGCTGGTTCAGCCGCGTAGCGGCGGATCTTCGCCCGCGCCCGCCGCGCAGCCTCCTCCGCCGCCCGCTCAGCGTTCGGAGGACCGCCCGACGGCAAGTTCCGCCGCGCGACCGACAGGCAGCCGCCGCCCTCCCCAGCATCCGGATACAACGACAACGCCCACAGAGGCCCAGCACTTAGTCTCACATTCGTGACTATGCGAGCTGGTCGGACGGAGTCTCAGGTCTGCGACTTCGCCGTGGCCTTCTGCTTCTCCGCCCAGCCCTCCCGGTAGGCCACCAGGTCGAGCGCGATCCCCGGAATCTCAAACTCGTCCGGATGCGCACCGAACGCCATTCGGAACAGCTTGATCCGCCGGTAGATGCTCGCCCGGCTCATCCCCATCCGTTGCAGGCCCTCGAAGCCGCCCTCCAAATGCCAGACGGCCCAGAAGCCGACGAGATCGACGATGCTGCCCGCGGCGTACTTGCGAACCAGCGGCCTGATCGCCGGGGTCGTGACCTTGCCCACCGCTCCGACATAGCTCTCCCAGGCCCGCCGGGCGATCCCGCGACCCTCTGGCGTCTCCATACGGTCGGAGCGGAAGTCCACCACTAGTCTCACCTTAGCGACTAGACCGGACACCCCTTACCGAGCAGCGCAGCGAGCTGCGGAACGTCTAGAGCGGCTCTTACTGGGCGATGCAAAGGCCGCACACCCAGCCGAACGTCCTCCGAGTTACGTTGCTAGTTCAAGTGAAGAAAGGCACCCCCGCAGCCGCCGGGACCCCGCCGCGCGGGGGCCACCCCTGCCGGGTGGAACCCCGCCGCGGCCTCGCCCCCGGCTCCACCGGCGAGACCCGATTCATCACCAGGCGTCAGCAGGAGCACTCGGCCAGCGAAGTGGCATCCAGCCTGTGGCGGGTTCAGGCGATAAGCAGGCGAAGGCCAAGCTCTGCCGCCTCGAGATCGAGGAGGTCGCGGTTGCGTTTGGCCCACCGACCAGATGCGAGGTCATCACGGAGGCGGCGCACTGCCCTCTGCTCGGCGTCCGGCCCGACGCTGCCCCACACCGATATTCCGCGACGGACGTACTCGTCTAGGTACGCCTCGGGCCGGCGCCAGTAGGCCTCGAAGAAGCCGTCAGCGCAGTCCCACGGAATCAGCACCGGCTCGATCCGGGCTCCGATCGCGCGGGCCAGCTCGGTAGCGAGGCCGACGCGGGAGGCAGCGACCTCGGGGAGGTAGTCACGAGTCAGCCAGAACCGGCGACGCCAGCTCCGGTCAGTGGTGTCGCACGTGAACACCACCACGCGGCGAGCCACGCGCCGCATCTCGAGTAGGCCGGCAATCGGGTCCTGCCAGTGATGAACGGTGGCAAAAGCCATCGCGGCGTCGAAGGACTGGTCCTTGAACGGAAGGCTCTCCGCGGTCGCAGCCACGCACCGCGCTGCGCCTGCGGGACGCTGCGCACGCATGACTGCCGACGGCTCCACCGCGGTGACCTCACGGTCAGAGGGTTCATAGGAGCCGGTGCCAGCCCCGACATTGAGCACGGTCCGCGCATCGCCGAGCGCAGCCCAGACCTGCGTGGCGATCCGTGGCTCGGTGCGCCGCGTCACGGTGTAGGTGGCTCCGATGGTGTCGTACAACTGCGCGCTGGACATGAGACAAAGAACATAAGTCATCTCGCGCGTCTCCCACCCGAGGCTTTCGATCAGCGGTTCGATTGACGGGACGAGTGGCAGGATCGCCCGCCCGCGCGTGAGCTACACAGCACCCGACGGTCATACTGCTGCGTATGCGCGCACTCGTAGCGCTCGGGCTCCTGGCGGCCATGGCCTCCGTCGCAACGGCCGGCGCCGCCCGCAGCTCCGTCCTCGTGATTCGCCTGAAGTCGGTCGAGACGTCCTCGCGCATCGTGCGCAACGAGCCACCGAGCCGTCTGAGCAAAGGGGACGTGGTGGCGGAGCGCGACAACCTCTTCAACGTCGCGCGTCAGCTCGGGAAGCCGGCCGGCGCGCTCGTCGGGACGGACAAGGCAACGATCACGTTCGTCAGCGAGGCGAAGGCGACGGTCGCCGGCAGCACGAGCTTCCCGGGCGGCACCATCACGTTCAGGGGAACGGTGTCGTTCACGAGCACGCGCCCGGTCTCGCTGAGAATCGTCGGCGGCACGGGGAGGTACGCGCACGCGACCGGCACCGTCACGGAGCCTGCGACGGACAACGACCCGAAGAACGCGCGGAACACGTACAGGATCACGCTTCCCTAGGCTGCTCCATCGCAATGCCGGGTCTGAGAAGCATCGCGGGCCGCGCATATCGCGCGGGCCGCGTGCTGGCCTACACGAGAGTCCTCCCGCGCGTCGCCGACACGCGCGGCGGCCGCGACTTGGTACCGAACTTGGTACCGGTCTCAGCGGGCCTAAGCGCACCCAACAGTACGGGAGCGACATCGAAGCGCCGCTCCAGTACTCAGATGGACCTTGTTCGGCAGACCTTCAAAACCAGTGCGGTCGTGT
>JALYLC010000122.1 GCA_030774435.1 Actinomycetota bacterium | reverse complement strand
TGCGCCGGCCGCGGCGCCTCGTGCCGGCGCTCGGCGGCGCGCTTGCCGTGGTCGCTGTGACCGTGGGCGTGGCGGTCACGCAGACGCGCCCCTCGAACCACACGACCCAGACCAACGATCCCAGCTTGAAGGCGCGGGATCAGGCGCAGGCGCCCGTCGCCGCGCAGGGCACGGCGGGCCACGAGAGGACATTCCAGAAGGGCGTCGATGGCTCCACGCCCACGTTCTCGGCCGCGACGACGGCGGGCCAGGGCGCCCTCGCGCCTCCCAGCGCCACGTCCAACGCACCCCTGCCCGACGGGCAGCGCGCGCAGGACTACTCGGCCTCCCTGCGGCTCGCAGTGGGAACCGTCGCCGAGCTCTCGCGCTCGACCCAGACGGTGCTCGACACGGTGCGCTCGCTCGGCGGCGCGATCGAGACCGTCGACTACGGGACGCCCAGCGCCGGCAGGGGCAGCGCGCTGATCTCGCTGCGCGTGCCCGTGGCCCGGGCCCAGGCGGCGCTCACGCGCTTTTCCGCCCTCGGCACGATCACGGCGCAGCAGGTGCAGATCCGCGATCTGCAGAGCGGGCTCGACCAGGAGACCAACCGCGCACGCGCCCTGCGCCATCGCATCGCCCTGCTCAAGGCCAAGCTGCTCTCGCCGGCGCTCACGCCCGTCGATCGCGTTGCGCTCGAGAGTCGCCTCGCGGACTCCCAGACTGCGCTGACCAGCGTGCTGCGCGGCGTGCACGCCACGCAGCAGCGCGCGGCGTTCGCTCGCTTCTCGCTGGAGCTCGACACCGGCCGCGGTACGGCCATCTCTCCGCCCGCGAAGACGGGTGCGTTCGAGGGCACGGCGGACGACGCCCTCGGCGTGATCTCGGTCGTCGGCCGCGGTGCGCTATTCGCCGCGATCGTGGGCGGCCCGTTCGTCCTGCTGGCCGGTGGAGCCTGGTGGCTCGCCCGGCGCTTCAGGCGCCGGGCTGCGCGGCGGTTGCTCGAGACCTCGTAGCCCGGCGCCGATCGACGCTGTCGCGCCAGGCCCCGACGACGGTGCCCGCGGCGACGGCGAGCAGCCACGACAGCGCCAGCCACCACACGTGAGGCAGAAGACGACCGGGAACGCCACGGCGGCAGGCGCGAGCGCGAGGGTTCCCATGTGCGCATCGTGCTTGGGCCGGGGGGTCGCCGGTGTCCCCTGTTCGTGGGCGCCTCGAGCCTCAGCCGTTGCGCAGATGCGACGTGTCGACGACCTCGAAATCGGCGCCGGTGATCTTGCCGAGCGCGTGCAGGTCGTCGTCGTTGAAGTGCTTGTTGCTCGCCCCCGAGATGTACCAGGGGCTGCCGTTGTCGGCCAGGATCATCCCGTAGGTCTTGAGCGCCTGCAGGACGACGCGCGCCTGCTCGGGGAAACCCGAGATGTCCACCGACGCCCTGAGGCGAACGCGCAGGCCCATCGGTGGAAGCGAGGGATCGGAGTCCCCGGCGTCGTGCCGCGCCGGGTAGATGTGCGCCCTGGTCGTGCGCGAGGCCGTGAAGCGAAGCGCGTGGCGGATGGCGCCGGAGGCGACCTCGTCGTAGCGAACGAGACCGGCGAGGATCGGCAGCCCGGCGGCGTCGGCACTCGTCCAGCTGTCGGGGCGCAGGCGGTTGGAGTGCAGGTTCCAGACTGCGCCGGAGCCGGCCTTCCAGCTGCCGCCGCTCTCGTGCGCGGCGTACAACTCGTAGAGGCGGCACGAAGTCTTGTCCACGATCAGGACGTGCGCGTCGCCGCCGCCCTCCTGCCGCGGGTGCGCGGGCATCGGGTAGCCGACCTTGTCGGACTCGTCGGCGTAGTCGAACGAGACGCGCACCTTGTGCACCTCCTTGCCCGACACGACGTTGTACGGAATGCCGTAGCCGAGGAAGGAGCCGAAGTCGGGGTGGACGGGCGCGTCCAGCCCGATCGCGCTGATCATGGCGGCGGAGTTCGCGGCCACAGGCAGGTCGCTCACGGGCCGGTTCCAGACGTTCGAGGCGGGGAAGATCGGGCAGGCCCGTGCTCCGGGCAGGCTCGGCGCGCGGCCGCCGGCTGCCGTGGCCGTGCCCGCTGCGAGCACGCAAGCGGCCGCGATGGCGAGTGCACGAAGAACTGGTTTCAAAAGTCGCGTTCGTGGTCGGGGGGCTCGAAGCGAGTGCTCCCGCGAAGCCCCTTGGTTCGCTCGGTTCTTTGAGCGGGCCAAGGGTCGCAGCAGGTCTGGTTGTCGGGCGGCTCCGTTGCCCGCCCGCCAGTCATTGCGCCCGACAACCAGACCGCAGGCGATTCGAGACCTCCGAACGCCCCGCCACTTTTGAAACCAGTTCTAATCTAAGGCGCATGTCTCTCACCGTAATGGCTCGCGCGCGGCCGCCGCCCCTCATCTAGGCTCCCTCGAACATGTCTGACTCCCGCTTCGCCCTCCGCCTCACCGAGCAGATCGGCAACGAGTTCGCCGCGTCGCAGCAGTACATCGCGATCGCGGCCCACTACGACGCCGACGCGCTGCCGCAGTTTGCCGCGCTCTTCTACCGCCAGTCGGTCGAGGAGCGCAACCACGCGATGATCATGGTGCAGTACCTGCTCGACGCCGATCAGGCCGTGGTGATTCCGGGCGTCGAGGCGCCGCAGACGAGCTTCTCGGGGATCGCCGAGCCGGTCGCGCTGGCGCTCGAGCAGGAGAAGCGGGTCTCGGATCAGTGCGCCGATCTCGTGCGTGTCGCGCGCGAGGCCGGCGACTTCGCGGGCGAGCAGTTCATGCAGTGGTTCATCAAGGAGCAGATCGAAGAGGTCGCCAAGATGTCGACCCTCCTGCGCGTCGTGGAGCGCGCCGGGGACGACCCGCTGCGGGTGGAGGAGTTCCTCGCACGCGAGGGCGACGGCGGCGACGGCGGCTCGGAGACGGGCATGCCCGCCGCAGCCGGCGGCGCGCTCTGAGCAAAGCGTTCCGCTTCTGCCCCTGGTGCGGCGGGCCGCTCACAGCTCCCGTCGGGAGTCGCCAGGACTGCCCGAGCTGCGGCGAGCCGAGCTACCTCAACCCCAAGGCGACCGTCGGCGCGATCGTGCTCGACCACTCGGGGCGCGTGCTGCTCGGCCGCCGCGGCGTCGAGCCGTTCCTCGGCTTCTGGGACACGCCGGGCGGGTTCGTCGAGCCCGGCGAGTCGCTCGAGGAGTGCGTCCGGCGCGAGTTGCGCGAGGAGGCCGGGGTCGAGATCGCGGTGGGGCGCCTCGTCCTCAGCGTGCCCGACAGCTACGGGCCGAGCGGCGAGACGACGATCAACACCTTCTTCGAGTGCCGGCTGCTCTCGGGCGAGCCACGGCCGGACGACGATGTGGCGGAACTGCGCTGGTTCGCCCCGGATGAGCTGCCCGCGGCGGAGGAGCTGGCGTTCGACTGCGTGCGTGCCGCGCTCGTGGCCTGGCGCTCGTTATCCGGCTGAGAGCGGCGAGACGAGCACGATCCGGCGCACCGTGAACACGCGCAGCAGCGGGGCCGCCTTGCTCGGCGTCAGGCGCAGCGTCAGCCGGACGAGCGGGCCGGTCGTGACCTGGATGCGCAGCGTCCGCTGTGTCAGGCCGGCCGGCACCCTGAGTGGCTGCGAGCGGCTGTCCGCGCGCAACAGCAGCGTGCCCGCGGCGCGCGTTCGCACGGTCAGCTGCATGACGCCGTCGACGACGCTCGGGGCGTCCGCGAGCTCGACCGCGCGACGGCGCACGAGCACCTTGATCTGACCGGCCTCGCTGCCGGCCGTCGCCCTGACCGTGAATGCCCCCGGTTTGCGGAAGCGATGCGCGACCGCGTTGCCGCGCACGATCGGAGTGTGGTCGCCGAAGTCCCAGAAGATCGGGATCGCGAGGCCCGTCGCGTCGACCGCGCTCCCGTTCATGCGCAGTGCCAGCCCGCTGGCCACGGTGCGGGTCTTGTCGGCGTCCGGCACGGTGAGGTTCACCTTGCCGATCGTGGAAACGACCGTGACGAGCACGATCTGGTCGGCACTCAGGTCGCCGTCGGAGGCATGCAGCATGAACGAGCCCGTGGCGGTGCTGTGGAGCTTCGGCACGAACAGCCACGTGCCCGACACCCGCTCGATGGTGCCGTTTGTCGGGTCGCTGAGGCTGATGGTGACCGGATCGTTGTTGGGATCCGTGGCACAGTCGGAGACCTGGACTGGCAGTGGCGTGTCCTCGCGCGTGATCAACACCGAGCACGTGATCTTGGGCCGGTCGTTGACGACCTTGACGTTGATCATCGCCCGCCCCTGGTTCCCGGCGCCATCGGTCGCGACAGCCTCAAACGAGTCGGTGGTGATCTTGTTGGCCGCGTTGAAGGCGAACTCGCCGCGCGCCGGATCCGCCGTGGTCACGCTCGAGCCCGGCGTGGTCGGGCCGATTCCCGTGGACCAGGTGAGCGGGTCGCCGTCGGCGTCGGTGGCGTCGACGTGCACGATCGTGGAGATGTTCTTGGACGCCGTCACCGTCTGCGAGGAATCGATCACCGGCGCGGTCGTGCCGTGGAGGAGTCCGACGACGTGCACGTCCGGGTTGTTCGCAGCCTGCGTGTCGGTGAAGGAGATGACGGTGGCCGGCAGCGGGCTGACGGCTGTCGATATCGCCGCGGTCGCGACGCCCAGCCGACGACCGATCGCTCCGCTTGCGCCGGCCGCCTGCACGACCACAGGATTGCCCCAGGCCTCAGTCGTGGCACCCGGCAGGGGAGGGTTGGCAGAGGCGGTGGTCGCGCTGACGATGCCTGTGCCCGAGGAATCCCAGAGGTAGGCGACATCGACTCGCCCGCTGGCCGTGGCGGCGAGATCCGGGGCGAGTTGGTTCCCGGAGCCCGTCGGGTCGATCTGCTGCGGGGGTCCGAACGTCGCGCCGCCGTCGGTCGACATGGCTGCGAAGGCGCGCACCGCGCTGCCCGAGCTCGCATGCCAGGCGACGGCCACGCGGCCGCCGGCGGCCACGGCGCTCGGGGTCGGCAGGCCGGAGACGCCGTTCACGACAGCCGGCGCGGTGGCGTCGCCGACGGCGGTGCTCGCACCGACGAGACCGGCGGTTGGTGCTCCGCAGTAGTCGGTGGCGGGAGGGCTCGGGAAGAACCGGCAGGTCTCCGTCTCGATCTGTGCGTTCGAGTCGTCGCGGAACGCGACGATCACGCGGCCGTCGGGCAGAACGGCCAGCGACGGGCTGCGGTAGTGGGCCGAGCCGGATGTCGCGAGAGGCGACACGCGCCGCTGCACGGACCACGAGGCGCCTCTGTCGTTGGAGTAGAGCATGAAGATCTCGGAGCTGTCGAGCGCCCCACCGCAGTTGGTCGTGGCGAAGTCGAGCCTCGTGTAGGCGACGTAGATGCGACCTGACGGGCTGCTGCGATCGACTGCGATGGCCGGCTCGATCGCCTCCGTCAGGCTGGATCCGGAGCTGATCGGCTTGGCCGTGTCCCAGTTGGCGCCGCCGTCCGAAGAGAACGAGTAGAAGACGCCGCTGTTACTCGTCGATTGGCAGAGGAGGCCGCCAAGGCTATCCTCCTCGACGAGATAGACGTCTTGCTCTCCGAGACTGTTGATCCCCCAGGCGATGTCCGATTGACCCGCGGATGTCGATCCCGAGTGTGGCAGGGCTGCGGCGGGCCAGACCGCCGACGACCAGTCGGCCGTCGTTGCGACATCCGTGCGGGGGAAGGGTCCAGCAGTGTTGGTGTCGTCTGCAACCACGGCGGCATGCAGCGGCGCATCGGGGTTGATCGCAATCGCAGGGTTCTGCTGAGCTCCCGTGCCCCCGATGACGGTCTGCTCCGTCGAAAGCACGCCTGCGCCGAGCGCAGGGGCCGA
>JALYLC010000121.1 GCA_030774435.1 Actinomycetota bacterium | reverse complement strand
TGCTCGAAGACCCAGATCGACTCGTTGTCGAACGCGTTCGTGGCATCCATGGTCTGCGAGTCGGCCTGGCGGGCGATGACGAGATCGCCGCCGCGCACGGGCGTCGCTGCGCCGTGCGTACTGCGTGCGGATGCGCTCGAGCCGATGGTCAGCGCGGCGACGAGCGCGCAGCCCGCGAGGGCGAGGAGGACAGGGAGACGCGGACGGCGGATCATACGGTACCTCCTGGCAGCGGCGGCGAAGCCGCGAGTATGGCAGACCGGTCGCCGGATTTGATCAAACGCCCCGCTGCGTCTGAACCTAGTCCAACTCAGGAGTCGCCGAAGTAGAGCCTGCGGGAGTTGCCCGAGAGGATCGCCTCGCCGTCCCGCTCGGCCTCTCCGGCCGACAGCTCGCCGCTCGCCACCAGCTCGCCGAGCACCTGCCCGAGCGTGGAGCGGGCGCGCGCGGCCCCCAGCGCGATCTGCTCGGGGAGTCCCGCCGCGTCGCTCGACGCGTGCAGGCGGTTGACGGCGCCGACGGCCAGTGCGCACCGCCAGGCCTCCAGCAGCGCGGCATGCCCGAGCGGCGGGATGCAGGCCGCCACGTCGAGCGTGACGTTGGCATAGACCGCGGTCAGGAAGGCGCCCTCGCGCACGTAGGGCCAGGCGGCGTGCAGCACGACGAAGTGCACGCCGGCGGCCTGCTCGCTCGCGAGCATGCCGCGCAGGTGCAGCGGGTTGACCAGGCGCAGGTCGAGGTCGCGATCGCCGTAGCCGGCGTGCAGCTGCACCGGCAGGTCGTCGCGGCGGGCGACGGGCAGCGCCCGCAGCAGCAGGAAGTCGACCAGCGCCTGCTCCTGCACCCGTGTGACGCCGGCGGCGCGCTGGCGCGCGAGCGCCTCGCCTGCCTCCTCTGCGCTCCAGCGGCGGATCGCGAGGCCGCTCCGGTAGGCCGCAATGCTCTTGAGCCCGGCGTAGCCCGCCGCGCGGGCGCCCTCGACCATCGCGTCGTAGCGCTCGATCAGATCGGCGAAGCCGAGGCCCTCGGCGATCAGGTCACCCGCCATGGCCTCCAGGCGCAAGAGCGGAGCGAGCTCGACCCCCGCAGCTCGGATCTGATCCAGCGGCAGGCTCTCATCTGGCGGTGGGTAGCCGGTGTCGAGCACGAGGGCGATCGTCTGCGAGCGCTCGCACACCGTCGCGAGCCAGGTCATGGGATCGAGCTCGCGCGTCGCCCGCACGACGGCGCGCTCGTCCGCCGCGCAGCCGAGCTCGTCGGCGATCTGCCGGATGGCCCAGCGGTAGGGCACCAGCTGCGCGACGTGCGCCGACTCCTCGGGCAGCCCTTCGAACCAGGGCCAGCGGTACTCCTCGACGGTCTGTGGGCGGGCGCGCAACGGCGGGTGCATGTGGCCGTCCACGAACGGCACCTGGGAGAGGTCGACCATGTCCGGCGATTCAAGCAGTTCGAACCGGCGCGAGCTGTCAGGCGGCCATCACCAGCGCGTCCGCGAGCTCGATCAGGCGGAACGTGAGCCAGGACACGGTGAGGATCTCGCTGCGGTCGCCATGCTCGAGCTCGTAGGGCCACGTGCGCTCGGCCAGCGCGATCAGCTCGAGCGCCGCCTCGGCGCGCTCGTCCGCCGCGGGGCCGAGCGCCTGGCGCGCGAGTGCGAGCAGGCCGATGCGGTCGGGCATCTGCTGCCACACCAACGGCACCGCCATGACGAGGTACTCGTGCGCGCGCATGCGCGGGAGGGAGGGGAGCGCGAGATGCGCGGCGAGCGGCTCGCTCAGCTGCGCGCACGGCTCTCCCGCGAGCAGGCGCTCGGCGCTGCGAACCGCGGCGTCGCGGCGCTGCGCATCGCCGGCGCCGACGGCCGCGAGCTGCAGGAAGAGCTTGGCCTGCGTGCCGATGGGCGTGTAGTAGGGCGCATCGGAGCCGTACAGCACCTGCTCGGGCGCGGCCTCGCCGAGCAGCGCGCGCACGTCGAGCACGTTCCAGAGCGAGGTGTCGAAGCGGATGTTGGGGTGCCGCAGTGCGCAGAGCGCGTGCAGGTCGGCGATCGCGCAGTGGGCCAGCACGACCTGCGCACCCGGGTGGCGCTCGAGCAGCCGGGCCAGGTCGCGCGCGAGCGGTGGCACGGCGCGCCCGGTGTGGAAGAGCATCGGCACGCGCCGCTCCGCAGCAAGCGCGAAGGCGACGTCCAGGTCGGCATGGGAGAAGTCGAATCCGGGCACGCTGGTGTGGAGCTTGACGCCGCGTGCGCCGGCGTCGAGCGCAGCCGTGAGCTCGCCGCAGAAGCGCTCCCCGGGCTCGCTGCGGCAGAACGGGACGACGCGCCCGCCACCCGCCGCTGCGGCGGCCAGCACCTCGGCGTTCGCCGCGCTGTAGCCGGTGCCGTTCGGCGACTGGAACGGGAACGCGCAGCTGAGCGTGACGCCGCCGCCCTCCATCGACTCGAGCAGCCCGGCGAGATCGAGGCGCGAGCCGTCGGATGCATCTTCGCCGAGATGGGCGTGCACGTCGACCAGCCCTCCCTCCGACGGCACGAGCGGCCGCACGTGCGCGCGCCAGACGCGATCGAGCGCTGCGGCGGAGGCCGATGCGAGGTCAGCGGGCACGGCGCGGCATCCTAGCGGCGACGTCCACCGACCCTCGAAGGCATGATCTCACCCTCTGGTGGACGGTTAGACCAATGGCAGCAGCTCGGCGAACGCGAGCAGCAGGTCCACGCACTGCTCCATGTCGCCGAGATGTACCACGCCCACGGCAGAGTGGATGTGGCGCGAGGGGATCGAAACGCAACCGGTGAGCGTGCCCGCGCCGGCGAGCGCGATCGAGCCGGCATCGGTCGCGCCGCCCAGCAGTACCTCGCGCTGGAAGGGCACCTGCGCGCGCGCCGCAGCCTGCTCCATGCGCTGCGTCAGCCGCCTCGGCACCGCGGAGCCGATCAACGCGGCCGGCGCCCAGTCGAAGTATTTGATCGCGGGCCCGCCGCCGAGCCGGATGGGCAGCTGGCGGAAGTCGGTCGCCGGCGTGTCCCCCGCGAGCGTGACGTCGAGCGCGATCGCGACGTCCGGTTTGACGCGGAACGCGGCAGGGCCCGCACCGCGCAGCCCGACCTCCTCCTGCACGCTCGCCACGGCCACGACCGTCGCCTTCACGTCGCGCTCGGACAGCCGGCGCATCGTCTCGATCATCACGGCGCAGCCGGCGCGGTCGTCGACGGCCTTGCCGGTGAACACGCGCGTGCCGTTGAGCGGCATGCCCGTGCGGACGAACGTGACCGGGTCCCCGACGCGGACGCCGAGCTCCTCGCTCTCCTCACGGCTGCCGGTGCCGAGGTCGACGAACATCTCGTGCAGCGGGATGGCCTTGGCGCGCTCCTCGGCGGTCACGACGTGCGCGGGCTTGGTGCCGACCACGCCGAACACGGGGCCCTTCGCGCCCGCCACCTCCAGCAGCTGGTCGGTGAGCATGCGGTCGTCGTGGTAGCCGACGGGCGCGAGCCGCAGGAAGCCCTCGTCCTCGATGTGCTGCACGAGGAAGCCGAGCTCGTCCATGTGAGCGCACAGCATCAGCACCGGCGCGCCTTCTGAGCCACGCCGCGTGAAGTAGTGATTGCCCAGCGGGTCGCTCGTCTGCTCGTCCGAGAGCGGTGTGAGCTCGGCCTGCATGAGCTCGGCCACCTCCTCTTCGTAGCCGGAGATGCCGCGGGCGGCATCGAGCTTGAGCATGAGGTCGAGCATCCGATCGGCCATCTCGCGGTCTCCTTCGGACGGGTGTTCGAGCCGGTCTGCGGGCGCGGCGGGATTCTGGCACGATCGCTGCTCAATGCAGCCGGACGAACCGATCCCGCACACCACGGCCGAGAAGCTCGCGCACGCCGAGCGGCTGCGCGAGCTGGCGCTGCACGCAGGCGACGAGCGCTCGGTGCAGCGTCAGCGCGAGCGCGGCAAGGGCCTGGCGCGCGAGCGGCTCGAGCGGCTCCTCGATCCGGGGTCGCTGGTGGAGCTGGACGCCTTCGTGCAGCACCGCAGCTCCAACTTCGGGCTGGCGGAGCGGCGACCCTACGGCGACGGCGTCGTCACGGGCTACGGCACCGTCCACGGGCGCAAGGTCTTCGTCTTCTCGCAGGACTTCACCGTCTTCGGCGGCTCGCTGGGCGAGGCCTACGCCGAGAAGATCTGCAAGGTCATGGACCTCGCGCTGCGCTTCGGCTGCCCGGTGATCGGCATCAACGACTCGGGCGGTGCGCGCATCCAGGAGGGTGTCGTTGCGCTCGGCGGCTACGCCGAGATCTTCCGCCGCAACGTGATGGCCTCGGGGGTCATCCCGCAGATCTCGCTCGTGATGGGGCCCTGCGCGGGCGGCGCCGTCTACTCGCCCGCGATCACCGACTTCGTGCTGATGACGCGCGGCACCGCGCACATGTTCATCACCGGGCCCGAGGTCGTCCGCACCGTGACCGGCGAGGAGGTCTCGTTCGAGGACCTCGGCGGCGCCGACGCGCACGCGCAGCGCTCGGGCGTCGCCCATCTCGTGGCCGACGACGAGGATGCGCTCTGCGACGAGGCCCGCTACCTGCTCACGTTCCTTCCCCAGAACAACCTCGAGCCGGTGCCGCACGTGCGCAGCGACGACCCGCGCGACCGCTGCGCGCCCGAGCTCGACTCGATCATCCCCGACTCGCCCACGCAGCCCTACGACATCAAGGCGGTCGTCCAGTACGTCGTCGACGACGGCGACTTCTTCGAGATCCACGAACGCTTTGCCGAGAACATCGTGTGCGGCTTCGCGCGCCTGGGCGGACACGCCGTGGGCATCGTCGGCAACCAGCCGCAGGCGCTGGCGGGCGTGCTCGACATCGACTCCTCGGTCAAGGCCGCGCGCTTCGTGCGCACCTGTGACGCGTTCGGCCTGCCCATCGTCACGTTCGTCGACGTGCCCGGGTTCCTGCCCGGCACGGCGCAGGAGTGGAACGGGATCATCCGGCACGGCGCCAAGTTGCTCTACGCCTATTGCGAGGCCAGCTCCCCGAAGCTCGCCGTGATCACGCGCAAGGCCTACGGCGGCGCCTACGACGTGATGAGCAGCAAGCACGTCGGTGCCGACTTCAACTTCGCGTGGCCGACGGCCGAGGTGGCCGTGATGGGCCCAGAGGGTGCGGTCAACATCGTCTTCCGCACGGAGCTGGCCGAGGCCGACGATCCCGCTGCGCGCCGGGTCGAGCTGATCGACTCCTACAAGGCGCAGTTCGCGAACCCGTTCACGGCCGCCGAGCGCGGCTACGTGGACGACGTGATCCGCCCATCGCGCACGCGCCCGGTGCTGATCGACGCGCTCGAGACGGCGCTGACCAAGCGCGTCGAGCGGCCGAAGCGGCGGCACGGCAACATCCC
>JALYLC010000120.1 GCA_030774435.1 Actinomycetota bacterium | reverse complement strand
CGCGATCTACTGCTTCGACGTCCACTGGAGCAGGCTCTTCCTCCTGGACGTCGCTGTATTCGGGTTATCGGTCTATGCGCTCATCGCTGCGCTGGTGAGCGTCGATCTCATGCGCGTGCGTTCCGGCTTCCCGACCGGTGCCCGGTTCCACTCCACTGCGGCCGCCCTGTTGTCGATCGCGGTGCTCTTCGGCGCGCTCTGGCTGTCGATCGAGATTCCGGCGGCGGTGCGCGGAACCGCGCCCGCAGAGCTCCGCGACGTCGCCTTGCCGACCAACCCGGTGCACGTCCTCGACCTTGCGATCTTCCTGCCGGCCGTGGCCATCAGCGGACTTCTCCTGTACCGCCGGCGACCGCTCGGCTATCTTCTCGCCCCGGTCATGCTCGCCGCGCTCAGCGCGGTCGGAGTCGGCATCGTTGCGCTGATGCTCGTGTCGGCGCATCGCGGCCTGAGCGCATCGCCTGTCGCGATCGCGATGGTCGCGGGGCTCGTCGTGGTGCAGCTCGCGCTACTCGTTCGCATGCTGCGCGCAGCCACGCCGACACCGCGCTGACGCTCGGTCGCGCCGGGCTCGCGCCGCGCTGTACGAGGGCCTCCGGTCTGGGGTCACGGAGGGCCCGTGCGGTCGCCGCCGAGTCGCTGCGACAGCCCCCACCAGGCGGTGAGGACGACGACTCCGGCAGCACCCGCGACGAGCGTCTCGCCAAGGACCTCACGCGGCAGCGTGAGCGCATAGAAGGCGCGCACCCAGTCGATCCAGAGCGCGACCAAGAAGCTCGCGATCATGATGGCTATCAGCAGCGCCCGCCGCCACGTGATCGGCTTGGCCATGAGCATGAGCACGCCGAGGCCGACGATGAACGTGACCAAGGTCGCGCCCGTGCGTTGCTGCACCAGCGGCAGGTCATGGGCCCGCGCGAGCCAGAACGCCGCGAAGGCGGCGGTAGCGATGATCAGCCCGGCCGGGAGCGCGAAGCGCAGGACTCTGTCGACGAAGCCGGGCACGTGGCGACGGGTATTCGGCGCCAGCGCCAGGAAGAATGCGGGCACGCCGATCGTCAGAGTGTCGATGATCGTCAGCTGGCGGGGCAGAAACGGGTACGGCCACCCGGCGATGCCGACGGCGACCGCGAGCAGTGTTGCCCAGACCGTCTTTGCCACGAAGAGATTGCTGACTCGCTCCATGTTGGCGGTGATCCGCCGGCCCTCGGCGACTACACCGGGCAGGGTCGCGAAGCGTCCATCGAGGAGCACGAGTTGCGCGACGGCGCGTGTCGCTGATGCTCCCGAGCCCATGGCTACGCCGACGTCCGCGAGCTTGAGCGCGAGCGCGTCGTTGACGCCGTCTCCGGTCATGGCGACGGTGTGTCCCCGCGCTTGGAGCGCTTTGACCATGCCCTGTTTCTGATGGGGTGTGACGCGGCCGAACACCGATTGCTCCTCGAGCCTGTGCCCCAGCGCGTCGATTTCGTCGGGTAGCTCCCGGGCGTCGCACGGCTGTTCCGCGTGCGGCATCCCGAGCCGCGTGGCCACCGCTGCGACCGTGTGCGGGCTGTCGCCCGAGATGACCTTCAGCGCGACACCCTGTTCTGCGAAGTACGCGAGCGCGGCGGCGGCGTCGGGTCGGACCTGCTCATGCAGCAGCACGAGCGCAGCAGCGCGCAAGTCGGGCGGCAGGCGGTCGCCGGCAAGCGAAGCACTGGTGTGAGCGAGAAGGAGCACGCGCTGGCCGCTGCCTGCGAGCTCCACCGCGCGCGCCAGCTCGGGGGCGTCGCGCTGCTGCAGCACGAGCTCGGGGGCGCCCAGCACCCATGTGCCGTGACCGTCGAACGTCGCCGCGCTCCACTTGCGCGCCGACGAAAACGGCACGGCTGCGCTCCGGACCCAGCCGTCGCAGGCAGGAAACGCTCCGGCGACGGCGGCCAGCGTGGCGTTGCCGTCGACGTCGTCCGCCACGGCTCCAAGCGCGGCCTCGACCGGGACTGTCTCGTCGAGACGCTCGATGCGGTCGAACGCGATCGTGCCGTCGGTCAGCGTCCCGGTCTTGTCGAAGCAGACGACGTCCACGCGCGCTAGGCCCTCGACCGCAGGGAGCTCCTGGACGAGCACTTCGCGCCGCGCGAGCGTCACCGCCGCCGCTGCGAAGGCGACGCTCGTCAAGAGAACGAGGCCCTGCGGCACCATGCCAACCAGTCCGGCGACGACGCTGCTCACGGCCCCTGTGGTGTCGCTATGTGATCGGATCTGGCTGAACAACAGCAGCGCTGCGACCGGAACGATCGCCCACGTCACGTAACGCAGGATGCGATTGATGCCATCCATCAGTTCTGAGTGCGCGGGGGCAAATTGCCGGGCCTCGGCCGCGAGCTTGCGGGCGTACGCATCGACACCGACCGCGGTTGCCTGGATGCGACCTGTGCCAGCCACGACGAAACTGCCGGAGAGGAGCGGATCTCCCGGCCGCTTGTCGATCGGCTGAGACTCGCCGGTGAGCAGCGATTCGTCGACCTGGAGACCAGCGGACGAGCGTACGACGCCGTCCGTCACGATCTGGTCGCCTAGCCGCAGTGCGATGAGCTCGTCGAGCACTACCTCCTTGACGGCGATGTCGCGCTCGGTGCCATCGCGAATGACCAGGGCGCGGGGCGCGTTCAGCACGGCGAGCCTGTCGAGCACGCGCTTGGCGCGGAGCTCCTGGACGATTCCGATCAGCGCGTTGCTGACGAGCACAATTCCGAAGAGCGCGTCCTGTGGCTGCCGGACCGCGAGGATCGCGATGAGCAGCACGCCGAGGATCGCGTTGAAGCGCGTGAGGAGGTTGGCGCGAAGGATCTCGCCGAAGGTGCGGCTGCTGCGCTCGCCGCTGTCGTTCGTCTGCCCTTGCGCGACGCGCGCGGCGACGTCGGCAGCGCTCAATCCTGCCTCTGGAGTCTCCACGATCAGACGAGGACGCTCGGGCTGCGAATGTCCGTCCGTGCCGTCCCCAATGCGATGCGGTGTCTGACTCACCTGCTCAGCGCGACGCGTCACTGGCGGCGCCGCCAGTGAGCGAACACGCTTCCGACAACCACACCTGTCGCTGCCCGAGCGCAAGACCAAGCTCGATGTTGCCTGCCGTGACGCCGATGATGATCCCGATGCCGGCGCCGACCGCGATGCCGAAGGCAACCCAGTGGCGACGCATAGCCTTCTCCCTCTCCGACGCGTGAGTCCGCGTCGTCGTGAGGTAGAGGTTAGCCGCAGGTGTTCGTCTCGGCGTAGTGGATTGCGGCCCTACGCTGATCAGTGCCAGCCAGACACGGATCATCCTCCCCGGATGCACCGACCCCGTGACACGCGAGCTCGTCCGGGCGAGCATCGGGGAAGGTCCCGCAGAACGGCCGCGGCATCGGCGGCGTCCGCCGCTCGATCCGCGCAGGCTCGACTCGAAGCTGCTCGTGAGTCACCGGTACGACGCCGCCTTCCTCCTGCGCCCAGCGCCGTGGTTTCGCAGCCGCCGGCTACGCCGACTGGCGACATGAGCGCCGCCGCCACCGCGATGGATCGGACCGTGGAGTGGTGGATCCGCCTCGCGCAGGCCGTTGACGATCTGGCCTGCCGCTACCCGCGCACGTATGGGACGACGATCCCTGCCTCCTGGCGTGACGACCTGGAGACCGTCGAATTGCTCGACGCGATCACGAGTTGGCGCCGCGAGTTGGACGAGCGAGATGTGGCGGCCGCGAGCGGTGCCGAGGCCATCGACCTCGATGACCTCAGACTGCCGGTGTCAGCTCTCGAGCGCGCACGCCAGGAGTGGGAATGGCATGCGCACCGTGATTCTTGGCTTGTGCGACTCGCCGAGACCGGCCGAGCGCCGATCGGTGCCGCTAGTGATGCCGCCGGTGTTTCTCGCTGATGGTGGCCCCGCGTTTGCTCACCCCTGATGAGGCCGGCGAGATCCTCCGGTGCTCGGGCGAGACGATCAAGCGCTATGTGCGCAGCGGCGAGCTTCGCGCCTTCCGCCACCGGGGGCGGGTTCTCATCCCGGAGCCTGCGATTGAGCGGTTCGTTGCCGAGCGCCTGACGGATGAGCTCGAAGGGCGAGGCCCATCGCGCAATCCTCAGGCGAGGCGCGCGCGGGCTTTATTCAAGACCGAGCGACGACTTGTCGAGTTCGCCTGAGGCGCCAGCCCGGTAACGCTGTGCCTCGGGCTCGTGTGGTTAGTGTGGGTCGCATCCGAGCCGCTGCGACCGTGCCCACCAGACGCCGAGGACGACGATTCCGGCAGCGCCGGCCGCGAGCGTCCAGCCCGAGCACTTCGCGCGGGAGCGCGGGCGCATAGAAGTCGCGCGCGCAGCCGGTAGCACATCTCACCCCTCAGGGGCGATGTCCGCTCAGGGCCTCCAGCCGTTCTCGGTACTCCCGCGTGTCGATCTCGCCGCGTGCGAGCCGCCCGTCCAGTTGTTCTCGGGCCGATGGCTCGCGCACCTGCTGATCGCCTGGCCGACGCGCGATCGCCCAGACGATGAGGCCGACGATCGCGACAGTGACCACCGCCATGAGCGTCATACCGCTCCATCCCCACCCGTTCATGTCGTAGCCATTCATCATGCCTCTACGCTACGCTCGACCTGCACCGTGGACATCAGCGTGCGCACTGAACTAAGCAGCGGGATTACCGCAACGACGGCGCGGAACGAGCCGTGACGGCCGCCGATCCAGGCCGGATGCACCCGTTCAGGGCCGTTCCTACCTGACTGGGTGTGGAAAGCTCGCTGGGGGGTGCTCCCGACTATCATGGCGTTACCGCAGCGCCGGTCGCGGAAACGAACTATTCCCGGCAGCCGCGGGAGCAGAAGTAGAGCCGTTCACCGTCTTGCTCGATTGTGGCGGCGGCCTGTTCGGGTTCAAGGAGGATGCCGCAGGTGGGGTCGCGGACGAGGTTGGCGAGCGGTCGGAGGGTGCCGTCTTCGAGCCATAGGACGCGGTCGGCGACTTCGCGGATTCGCTCGTCGTGGCTGACGATCGCGACCGCTGCCTGCTCGTCGGCGGCGAGGCCGCGCAGGAGGCGCATCGTTTCGGCGCCGGTGGGAGTCGAGGTTGGCGGTCGGCTCGTCCGCCAAGATCAGGCGGGGGTGGTTGGCGAAGCGCGGGCGATTGCGACGCGTTGCTTCTCGCCGCCGGAGAGCTTGTCGATGGGGAAGTCGGCTCGGTCGGTGAGTCCAAGTCGGTTGATCAGGTCTGATGCGTCCCACTTCTCCTTCGCCTGAAGCGCCGCCTTCGCACCTGGCGAGCCCCGGCGATCGCGCTCGCAATCTTCGCGATCATGTTCGCGCTCTCAAGCTTCGTCATTGGCCCGGCGATCTCTGGCGACAGCGGCGGGACGGTAGGTCATGAGCAACACCACGAGCCGTAAGAAGCGATCGCGGGAACGAGCCGCAGAGTCACGCTCCACAGGCGCCGCGGCTAGCTCGCCGCCCGGCTAGTCGTCCGGCCCGCGCCTGTCGTCAACCCGGGGCGCCGGGGCCGGGGTCACGACGAGCGTGGGCGTTGGTGCCTTCGCGGTCGAGGACTGCGCTGCTGGTGGTCTGGCGAGTCGCAGTTGCAGCTGTCCCACGCGGTCGTGCGGCCGATCGACGAGACCGAGCAGCGCGACGTTCGCGGCGACGGCCCCGCCGATCGCGAGACAGCCGAGTGCCGCGGCCAGGATGATGCGGCGCAGGTGTCGGCTCATCGACCGCAGCCTACGCCGCGACCGCCGGTGCGGCCAGGTGGCGGCGCAGGCCGGCGATCGCTCGTGGCCGGTTGGCCACGAGTGCGGCAACGAGGTGGCCGGCGCAGTCGAGGTAGCGCGCCTCGAAGTCCTCGGCGCCGTACTCGATCTCGACGTGCTGCCAGGCCGCGCCCGTGCTGACGTGCTGCAGTCGCAGGCCGAACTGATCGGACCATGCGTAGAGCGGAGCGTCGCTTGCGGGTGGCTCGTCCCCGAGGATGGTGCGGGCGACGATGGCGGCCTGGTGCGCGGCGCTCGTCCAGTTCTCGGCTCGCAGCCCGCTGCCGATCCCGTGGCGATGCCAGCTGGCGACATCCCCGCACGCAAATACGTCGGCGGCGCTTGTGCGGCCGCAGGCATCGGTTGCGATGCCGCCGTCGGGCGCGAGGTCGAGGTGGTCGGCAACGAGGCTCGTGGCTGGAACGACACCGATCGACACGAGCACGTGATCGCACGCAATCGATGCGCCGTCCTCGAGCGCGAGTGCGTTCACGCGGCCGAGCCGGTCTCGCCGAGCGTCAGCGATGCGCGCGCCTGTCCGCACGGCCACTCCGGCGCATCGCCAGCGCTCGGCCAGGTGGGCTCCGACCTCCCGGCCGAACGCGCGCACGAGCGGCGTCGGCGCGGCCTCGATGAGGGTCGGCGCGATACCGAGCGCACGTACGGTCGATGCGACCTCGGCGCCGATCAGGCCCGCGCCCACGATCGCGAGACGCGTCCCGGCGAGGAGCTCGTCGCGCAGCCGTGTCGCATCGTCGAGCGTGCGCAGGTGGTGAACGCCAGGAAGGCGCGACAGTGCCGGATGCCGTCGCGGCCGAGCGCCCGTCGCCACCACGAGTACGTCATAGGACAGCGTTACGCCCGAGCGGGTGAATGCACGCCGGCCTGCGAGATCGATCCTAGCGACCGGCGAGCCAAGTCGCAGAGCGATGTCGGCCGACGACCACGACGCGCTGTCTCGGAGCGTGAGTGAGGCGGCGTCCCGCGCGCCGCTGAGGAGCTCCTTGGAGAGAGCTGGGCGCTCGTAGGGTGCGTGCGACTCCGCTCCCGCAAGCACGACTGTGCCGTCGAAGCCGCCCGCGCGCAGCGTATCGGCGCAACGCGCCGCGGCGAGACCGCCGCCGACGATCAGCACGCTCGTCATCTCAGGCTGCCTGTTCGCCGGTTTGCGTCCAGTAGACCGCGATCGCGCCCATCGGGCACGCAGCCGCGGCGTCGAGGATGGCCTCGTCGTCCGTTTCGCCGGCGCGCAGCGTGGCCAGGCCCGAGCGGTCGAGCTCGATCAACTCGGGCGTGTGCTCGGCGCAGGCGCCGAAGCCGCTGCAGAGCGCGCGGTCGATGACGATGCGATAGGTGCTCATGGGAGTGCTCCTTCGAGTGTCTTGTCGGGGATGTGCTTGGTGGGCGCGGCCTGTGGGACGCGGCGTGGCGGAGGGACGAGCACCCGCCAGACCGTGGCCGCGGCGACCGCGCCGATCGTGCCGGCGTAGAAGGCGATCACCCACGGCCGGCTCGTGTCCGTGCCGCTCCCGATTCCGTGAGCCGCGGCGAGCGCGAACATGGCGTAGGTCGCCCAGTGCAACCGGCGCCAGGTCTTGGCACCGATGACGCGGCGCAGGGGAAACGAGGCGATGACGAGGAGCATCAATTCGCCGGCGAT
>JALYLC010000119.1 GCA_030774435.1 Actinomycetota bacterium | reverse complement strand
TCGAAGGGCAGGCCCGCCACCAGCAGCCCGGTCGCGGCCAACGCGCCCTCGTAGGCCGCGACCTGCGCGAACGCGAGCTCCTTGTCCTCCTGCAGATCGCTGTCGTACGCCAGCGGCAAGGCCTTGCACACGGCGAGCATGGCCACGAGCCGCCCGATCGCAACGCCCGCGCGGCCGCGCAGGTGCTCGGCCACCTGGGGGTTCTTCTTCTGCGGCATGATCGAGGAGCCGAGCGCGATCGTGTCGTCCAGCTGCGCGAACGCGAACTCCTGCGACGTGAACAGGATGACCTCCTCGGCCAGGCGCGAGAGGTGCACGAACCCGAGCGCACAGGCGTAGAGCAGGTCGCAGATGAAGTCTCGATCGGCGACGGCGTCGATCGTGTTGTCGAAGGAGCGCGCGAACCCGAGCTCGGCAGCCGTCCACTGCGGGTCGAGCGGGAGGCTCGAGCCGGCCAGGGCGCCCGCGCCCAGCGGACATTCGTCCGCCGAGGAATAGGCGGCGCGCAGCCGTTCGGCATCACGCTCGAGCATCCACGCGTGTGCGGCCAGATGGTGGCCCAGCAGCACGGGCTGGGCGCGTTGCAGGTGCGTGTAGCCCGGGAGCACGACGCCCTCATTGGCACGTGCGCAGGCGACCAGAGCCTCCTGCGCCGACGCCACGCCGAGCGCGAGCTCCCGGGCCGCGTCCTTGGCCCACAGGCGCGTGGCGACCGCGACCTGGTCGTTGCGCGAGCGCCCGGCGTGCACCTTGCGCCCGAGCGCGCCAAGCTTCTCCGTCAGACAGCGCTCGAGATAGGAGTGGACGTCCTCGTCAGGCGCGTCGTCGGGCACCGCGGGCACCTCTGCGAGCGCGTCGACGAGCGCCGTGGCCTCGGCGGCGTCGAGCAGGCCGACGCGCTCGAGCATGCGCACGTGCACCTGCGAGGCCAGCACGTCGTAGGCCAGCAACGCACGATCGACAGGCAACGAGCGGGAGAACGCAAGGATGGCCGGGTCGAGCTCCGCCCGGACCCGGCCCGCCCACAGCGGGCGCGAGGCGTCGGTCAGCTCGGCGCCCCTGCGCTCTGCAGCTGGCCGCAGAGCGCGGCGACGCTGGCGCCGTCGGCCGGCTCGCGCGCGATCACGAGGATGGTGTCGTCGCCGCCCACGGTGCCTGCCACCTCGGCCAGGTCGGCGAGGTCGAAGGCGCGCGCGACCGGCATCGCGTTGCCCGGCGCGGTGCGCAGGATGAGCAGGTTGCCCGAGGCCTCCATGTGGCGCACGAAGCCGAGCGCCGTGCGCAGGCGTCCCATGGGATCCGGCTCGTGCTCGTCCACGGCGAGCGCATAGATCGTGCGCCCGTTGCGGCGGATGCGCACGGCCCCGATGCGATCGAGATCGCGCGAGACGGTGGCCTGCGTGACCTCGATGCCGCGTTCGGCAAGCGCGGCCACGATCTGACCCTGGCTTCCCAGCTCATCCTGCTCGAGCAGGGTTGCGATCAGGCGCTGACGGTGATTCATGGCTGCATAACTATACAGTAGGCTGCATGATCCGTGCGTTGGCTGCATAACGCGCAAACCGCCGATCGGAGAGTATCCGCACGATGTCCAGAGTGCTCCATCGCATGCCCGTCGGCGAGCGCATCGGCATCGCCTTCTCGGGCGGCCTGGACACCTCCGCGGCGGTCGCCTGGATGCGCGAGCGCGGCGGCGTACCGTGTGCCTACACGGCCGATCTGGGCCAGTACGACGAGCCCGATCTCAGTGATGTCCCCGAGCGGGCGCGCATCTACGGCGCCGAGATCGCGCGGCTGATCGACTGCCGGGCCCAACTCGTGCACGAGGGCCTGGCCGCGCTGCAATGCGGCGCATTCCACATCGGCTCGGGCGGCCGCACGTACTTCAACACGACGCCGCTCGGCCGCGCCGTCACGGGCACGCTGCTCGTGCGCGCCATGCAGGGGGACGACGTCTCGATCTGGGGCGACGGCTCGACCTACAAGGGCAACGACATCGAGCGCTTCTATCGCTACGGGCTGCTCGCGAACCCCGGCCTGCGCATCTACAAGCCGTGGCTCGATGATGACTTCGTGAGCGAGCTCGGGGGCCGCAAGGAGCTGTCCGAATGGCTGCTGGCGCGCAACCTGCCCTACCGCGCCAGCGCCGAGAAGGCCTACTCGACCGACGCCAACATCTGGGGCGCGACGCACGAGGCCAAGGATCTCGAGCAGCTCGGCACGAGCATGCACATCGTGCAGCCGATCATGGGCGTGCGGCATTGGGATGCCGGCGTGGCGATCGCGCCCGAGCGGGTGACGGTGCGCTTCGCCGACGGCTGGCCCGTCGCGCTCGGCGAGCGCGAGTTCGCCGATTTCGTGGCGCTCGTCCAGGAGGCGAACGCGATCGGCGGGCGCCACGGCCTCGGCATGTCCGACCAGATCGAGAACCGCATCATCGAGGCCAAGAGCCGCGGCATCTACGAGGCGCCGGGCATGGCGTTGCTGCACATCGCCTACGAACGCCTCGTCAACGCGATCCACAACGAGGCCACGATCGACACCTACCGCGACTCGGGACGCCGTCTCGGGCGCCTGCTCTACGAGGGCCGCTGGTTCGACCCGCAGGCGGTGATGCTGCGCGAGAGCCTGCAGCGCTGGGTCGCGAGCGTCGTCACCGGCGAGGTCACGCTGGAACTGCGCCGCGGCGACGACTACTCGATCCTCGAGACGAGCGGCCCCCACCTGACCTATCAGCCCGAGCGCCTGAGCATGGAGCGCAGCGAGGGCGCGGCCTTCGGCCCGCTCGACCGCATCGGGCAGCTGACCATGCGCGATCTCGACATCCAGGACTCGCGCGCGAAGCTCGAGCAGTACGCCGAGCGCCGCCTGCTGACGGCCGACACCGATGCGCTCGGCCTGCTGCCGGGCGCCGAGCCCGAATCTCCCGCGGAGTAGCCGTGCCACACGACATCGCCCTGATCGACCGCCTGGCCGTACTGCACCCCGCGGTCGTCTCGGATTGCCTCGACCTGCTCGGCCATCGCCACCAGGTGATGGCGCCGAGCATCCGCCCGCTCGCCATCGGCATGCGCCTGGCCGGCGTGGCGGCGACGGTCCACGTCGTCGCGGACGACGGGATCCCCGCCGATCGCAGTCAGTGGCACCGCGGCACGATCGCAGCTGTCGACGCACTGCAGCCCGGCGACGTGCTCGTGGCCTCGCACTGCGACGCGGCCTTCTGGGGAGAGCTGCTCGCCACCGCGGCCGGCCTCCGCGGCGCCCGCGGCGTGGTCGCCGACGCCTACGCCCGCGACACGCTGGCGCTCATCGACATGGACTTTGCGACCTTCGCACGCGGCATCAACTGCGCCGACGCGCTCGGCCGCATACGCGTCGAGGCTGCGGGAGTGCCGATCGAGTGCGGCGGCGTACATGTCAATCCCGGCGACTTCGTGCTGGGCGACCACGACGGCGTGGTGGTGCTCCCGGCCGCGGCCGCCCCCGAAGCGATCGCACTGGCCGAGCAGAAGATGGCCGGCGAGGATCGCGTGCGCGACGAGCTGGCGCGCGGCATGTCGCTGGCCGAAGCCTTCGGCACCTACGGCGTCCTCTAGCCAGCCGGAGCCCCCAAGGCTCACCGTTCCCGCCACCTGGGGTCTGGCCC
>JALYLC010000118.1 GCA_030774435.1 Actinomycetota bacterium | reverse complement strand
GTGCGATAGTGTTCCGATGCATGCTGAGTGTCGCGAAGCTGGCGCCCGGGCAGGAGGCCTACTACGAGCGCTCCGTGGCACGGGGGCTCGACGACTACTACGCGGGCGCGGGCGAGTCGCCAGGGGTCTGGGCGGGCCGGGGTGCCGCGGCGCTCGGCCTTGTCGGTGTTGTGGCCGACGGTGATCTGTCTCGTCTGATCTCGGGCATCGATCCCACGAGCGGTCGACGCCTTCGCGCTCACGCGCAGCCGCGTCTCATCACGGTCGAGCGCATTGATCCCACGACTGGCGAGCGCGGGTTCGAGCAGCGCGAGCTGCGGCCGGTCGCCGGCTTCGATCTCGTGTTCAGCGTGCCCAAGAGCGTTAGCGTGCTGCACGCACTCGGCGACCACGGCACGCGCCGTTTGGTGAGCGAGGCGCACGACTCGGCCTGGCGCGCAGCCCTCGACTACCTGGAATCCGAGGCCTGCGTGACGCGCCGCGGCGCGGCCGGCGTCACGCGCGAGCACGCCGACGGCTTCGTTGCGGCATCGTTCCAGCACCGCACGAGCCGAGCGCTGGATCCCCACCTCCACACGCACGTTGTTGTCGGGAACCTCGCACAAAGCCCAGACGGGGCATGGCGCGCACTCGAGGGCGACGCCATCCTGCGCGGCTACCGTCTCGCCGCGGGCCACCTCTACCAGGCGCAGCTTCGCGCCGGCCTCTCGCGCTCCCTCGGCGTGGAATGGGCCGAGCCCGTCAAAGGAATGGCCGAGCTGGCCGGCGTACCGAACGGCGTCGTCGCGGCGTTCTCCACTCGCCGCCGCGAGATCCTCCTGCGACTGGAGGAGACGGGTGGCACGAGCTGGCGCGCCGCGCAGATCGCGGCAATCGAGACCCGCGACCGCAAGCAGCCGGCCAACCTCGGCGAGCTACGCGACGCCTGGCGCTCGCGCGCGACGGAGCTCGGCCTCGGTCGTAACACGCTCGCCCGGCTCATGAACCGAGCGCCCTTCCGCGCGCCCAGCAACTCGGAAGAGCGGGGCGCAGCGATGCTGCTCCTCAGCCCGGCGGGCCTGACGGAGAAGGACGCCGTCTTCAACGACGCGCAGGTCGTGCAGCAGCTCGTCGCAGCGCTGCCGCGCGGTGTCGACGCCTCGCGCGTCCGCGAGCTCGCGGCGAGGGTGGTCTCGCAGCCCACCGTCAAGAGCGTGGAGGCCGGCGACACGCCCGGCGAGCCACGGCGACGAACGACGCGCGAGATGCTCGCCCTCGAGAGCCGCGGACTCCAGATCGCAACGAGCGGTCGTGAAGCGAGCGCTCCAGCCGTGAGGCCCGAGGTGCCCGCTCGCCTCTCGGCAGAGCAGCGCCGGATGGTCGAAAGCAGTTGCTCGTCGCGTGATCGGGTGGTGTGCGTCGTCGGCCTGGCCGGCGCCGGCAAGACCACTGCCACCTCCGCGCTCGCGCGCGCATTCGAACAAGCGGAGGTTCCCGTGATCGGCGCCGCGCCCTCCGGTATCGCCGCCGAACGACTCGCCGAAGAAGCCGGCATCCGCGCGACGACGATCCACGCGCTGCTCGCCGAACTACGCCGCGAACCCCTGCGCGGGGGATCGGTGATCGTGGTCGATGAAGCAAGCATGGCCGACACGCGCACGCTCGTGGCCCTGCTCGAGCAGGTCGAGCGCGCGAACGGCAAGGCCATTCTGATCGGGGACCCACTTCAACTTCCGAGCGTCGCCGCAGGCGGGCTATTCGGCGCAATCGCACGCGAGCTGGGAGCGACAGAACTCCGAGAGAACCGCCGCCAAGCAGATCCTCAGGAACGAGACCTGCTCGCCTCTCTTCGGGCAGGCGAGCCATGCGACTACCTCGCGCACGCAGCGAGCGCAGGACGCCTCACAATCACCGGCGACCGCAGCGACGCCAAGGCCACGCTCCTGGCCGACTGGTGGGAGCACGGCTCCTCCGAGCCCAAGGAGAACGTCATGCTGGCGCTCCGCCGCGACGACGTCCTCGACCTCAACCTCGCCGCCCACCTCTTGATGACTGACGCCGGCAAGCTCGGCACCCAGCGCCTCGCGATCGGCATCATCGAACTCGCACCCGGCGACCGCGTCGTCTGCCGCGAAAACTGCAACACCGCCGGCGTCCGCAACGGAACACGCGCCCGCGTACTCGCCGTCGACAGCGAGCGACGATCCGTCTCGCTGCTCACCGACACCGGGCACACCGTCGAAATCCCGCCCGACTATCTCGCACGCGGACGGGTCGAGCTCGGCTACGCCATCACCGGACACGCCTCGCAGGGAGTCACAATCGACCGCGCCTTCGTGCTCGCACCAACCTCCGGCACCCAACGCGAATGGGGCTACGTCGCGCTCAGCCGAGCCCGCCTCGAAACACGCATCTACGCCGCCGAGAACGACCTCGACCCTGGCGAGCACCTCCCATCTTTGGCCTCCGACGACACGCTCAACCGGGTCGCGCACGCGCTTGAACAGACCGCCGCCGAGGCACTCGCGCTCGACCTCGCACGCCAATCCGGCATCGAACTCGAACTCTGAGAGAACAATGCGTCGATGCCCGAGTCCTACGCGATCGAGTTCTGGGACGGTCGAGTATCGGCTGACGCGTGGCGGCGACTCAGCACCTTCCGGACGTGGCGACGCTCTTGACCGTATCGTGGTTCTGATGACTGAATTTGACGTCATGCTTGGCGACATTCGGGGCCGAGGCCCAGGAGGCCGGTCCTCGAGCTGTCGCCATGCTTCTCGCCCTCGACGCGCAGTACGCGTTCGCCGCGGAGCTCATCGTGGCCCGACGGACGGCGCGTATGACGCAGACGCTCCTGGCCGAACGCGCGGGGGTCCCGCAGAGCGAGATCAGCCGCTTTGAGCGCGGCCAGGGCAACCCCACGATCGAAACCGTGGAACGCCTCTTCGCAGCACTCGGACGCCGCGTCGCATCAGCGCCGATCCACACCGCTTGACCGATCGCCGTGACCTCGGCGGCACCACGTTGCCGATCGGCCGCACCCAGACAGGCTTTCGTTCATATCAATACAGAGTTACCGTCATGCCTGTGACTACCGGCGCTCGACGAAGCCGTCGCGGTGTGCAGACGCTTCCTGGGTCCCGTCCTCGGCGCAACCGTTGATGCCCAGCTCTGGAGTAGCACGCGACAACGCTGGGCGCGAAGCCGCTAGAGAAACAGCCGAAGCCAGGACGAATTGAACGGGAATTGAACGGAGCGCCTGCCCTATTCCCGTTCATTCCCGGTACGGCGCCACGCGCGGGGGCTATTCCTCGGCGAGCGCTCGTAGAG
>JALYLC010000117.1 GCA_030774435.1 Actinomycetota bacterium | reverse complement strand
CGTCTCCCCGGCGATGACGCTCGGGCTGGGGGAGGCCGGCGTGACGCTGACGCGCGGGCGGGACGCTGGCCTGGACCGCGCCGTGGCGGCCACCGTCGCGTGCGTGGCGGTCACGAGCGGCTTCGGCGCCGCCGTGGTCGTGCTGTTCATCATCCTTCAGTTCCCCGGTCGGCTGGACCAGCTCGAGGGCGCGCTCGCGGCAGCAATCGTCACGGTTCCGGCGATGGCGCTTTGGTTCTCGCTCTCGCTGCTCGTCGAGGCCGAGGGCGGTCTTATCGCGAGCAGCATGATCAAGATCCTGATCGCGGCGGTGACCGCGGCCGCCACGGCGGTGCTCGTCCTCCAATTGGAGCTGGCGATCGCGGGTGCCGTCGCGGCCGTCGCGGCGGGGTTCACGGTCGGCGCTCTCCTGACGGCCGCCTGGCTGTGGAAGCGGCGCGGGGTGGTCCCGGTGGCCCGGTGGGACCCGGGCTATCTGCGCAGTTCCCTGGGTTTGGGGCTGCCGGTGCAGGCGTCGTACCTCCTCGTCGGGCTGGCGGCCCGCGCCGACCTGCTGGTCGTGCAGCTCGTCAAGGGCGCGACTGCCGCAGGCTTCTACAGCGTCGCCCTGACGATGGGTCAGCTCGTCGCTTACGGACCCGTGGCGCTGTCGGCGGCGAGCTTTCCGGTCTCGGCCGCGCTGAGCGCCGGCGAGGTGGTGGCGTTCATCGAGCGCGCGGGCCGCACCGCGATGGCTGCCGGCATCGTCTCGGCGGTCGTGTTCGTGCCAATCCTCCCCATCATGCTTCCGCGGCTCTTCGGCGCGGGCTTCTCGCATGCTGTGGGGCCCGCGCTCGTCCTCGTTCCGGCGGGCGTGCTGCAGGGTCTGCAATGGATCACGTGTCGCCTGTGGGCGGCGCAGGGCCGAGGCATCCTGCTCATGTGGTCCTCAGCGCTGACGCTCATCATCATGCTGGCCCTTGCCCTGGCGCTCGTGCCGGCCCATGGGGCGATGGGCGCGGCGATCGCGTCGCTGATCGCCGCGATCGTCGGCGTGGCCGTCGCGATCGAGGGGCACCGCCGTTTCGCCTCCGGAGCCGCGTCGCTCGTGGGGTTCGTCCCAGGCCTGCAGGACTTCGGGCGAATCGCGATGTTCCCGTGGGCATTCTGGCGGCGCCTTCGCCGTGCGGCGACGACGTGACGCAGGCGGGCGCCGCGAGCGACCGGCATGCGGATGGGTCCAGCAGGAGCGCACGGGATCGGCCCGCCGGCTTCTCTGACGACCTGGCGGGTTCGCGTCCCCGGCGGTCCTACTCAGATATTCCACCCACTGTTCTCGGGGCACATCGCCCGTTCGTCGTGCCAAGCCCGTTGGCGGGCCGGGCCCACGCCAGGCATCAGCAGCCGAGAAGAAGGGCGAACTCGTGAGGGTCTGGATGAAGCTATGCGTCGCCCGGAAAGGTCTGGGACTTGTAGAACGACCGCTCCCATTGGGTGCCGCGCTTCGGAGCGATAAGCCGTTCGATCGCAACGCTACGTTTTTCGATCACGGCCACGAACGGATACCGGTGGATCGACTCGATAGCCCTCTGAAACGCGGTGACCTCCTGACCATCGTCCATGCTGCCCGGGCCAACGGTGTGCAGGTTGCGCGAGAGGCCGTCGATGTAAGCGTGAAACCCGTGATGGCGCCCGTGGATGTCTTCACACAGGTAGACACCGCCGGGGCTGATGTGCGGCAGCAGGGCCTCGAGTGTCGCGATCTGCTGTGATGCGGCGTGACCACCATCGTCAATGACGATGTCGATAGACGGGACGTCAGCCAGGAACCGCGTCCAGAACGCCGGGTCGGCTTGATCGCCGATAGACACACTCACTGTTGGGCTCTCGTGGGCCTTGCACTCCGGTTCGACGTCCACGCCGTAGATGTGTGTTCCGTCCCCGAAATAGTCCAGCCACATAGCCAGGCTGCCGCCGCTGAAGATTCCGATCTCCACGATCTGCGGGGCGCGGCCCACGAATTTCGCGAGGTGCCGTTCGTAGATCGGAAAGTAATGACGCCACTTCCAAAGGCCAGGACCGTCGGTGTGGGTGTCGAAGTAGGTCTCCAGCCGTCCCGGCGCTATGTCGGATCCATCGACGAGCGACTCCTGAGCGAGAGTCTCGCCGTATCGAAGTCCGCGGTGCTCGTCGATCCCCATTCGGCCGAACCCCTGGGCCCGCGACTTGATCGCTCGAAGCCGGGACATCAGACGTCGCGACCCCGGTCTGACGAGGCCGCCGCGATGACCGCGAGCGCTCCTTCTGTGTTTCAGCAGGGCGACGGCTTCGCTCAGTATTTTGATGCTCCGTGCGGAGGCAATGCCCGCTCGCATCAGCAGGCCGGGCGGTCGCCTGTCGAGCATCTGAGCAGGCTACTCGCAGACGACCGGAAGGCGTATCTTCCGCTGATCCCGACCGGCACTGGAGCTGCGGTCTACGCCATGTGCGGATTGGTCGAGCATCCGTTCGAACCAAGGTTCCGGCGCGGCGGCACAGGCGTACTGCGGCGGAGGTCGCCCACGCCGCTGCGCGCAGCTGACATGTTCGGGGACGAGGCGGCGGGGAGCACTGAGCACTAGCCTGGGGCCGGTGAGCGGATCGTTGATCAGCGTCGTGTGCGCCGTCCACAACGGCGAGCGCTACGTGTCCCAGGCGATCAAGGGGGTAATGGCGCAGAGAGGCGTCGAGCTCGAGCTCGTCGTCGTCGACGACGGCTCGACCGACGGCACCGCGGCGGCCCTAGCCGACTGGGCCAAGGACCCCCGGGTCACGGTTGTCACGCAGCACAACCGCGGCGTCGCAGCGGCGCGCAACGCCGGAATGGCCCGTGGACGCGGCGACTTCGTCGCCTTCCTCGATGCCGACGACGTGTGGCGCGCAGACAAGCTCGAGCGTCAGCTCGAGCTTTTCCGCGTGCGGCCTGGCCTCGCCATCGCTTTCACGGGCTATGTCATCGCGGACGACGCGCTCCGGCCGCGTGAAGTCGTTCTCAGCTCCAATCTGCGCCGCTGGATGCTGCTCGAGGGCAACGGCGCGCTCCTCTCCTCAACCGCGATGGTCCGCGTCAGCGCGATGGGTCCAGAACTGCGGTTCCACGAGGCGCTGTCGACGAGCGCAGATCTGGAGTTCGCGTGGCGGGCGTCCAGGTGCGGCGGTGTGGCCACGGTGCGCGCCCCGCTCACGCTCTATCGCACGCATGCATCTCAGATGCACCGGAACTTCGACATCATGGAGCGCGAAATGGAAGCGATTTACGACATTGTGTTCGCTGGTGACGATCCGGGGACGGTGTCCGCCCGCCGGAGGGGGCGCGCCAACCTGTATACGCGTGTCGCGATACACGATCTGCGCGCCGGCCGGCTCCGCGCGGCGCGGCGCCGGATCGGCTGGGTGCTCCGCTTAAACCCGAGCCGACTCATCCTGTTGCCGCTCGGGGCGCTCCGTCGGCGAGCGATCCGGCACGCGTTGCGGTTCGTAGCGCGTCCTTGAGTTGCCGGCAGCTACGGCGCCGGCAGCGCCACGAACAGCCTGGGCTTGTCGTCGGCGGCGACAGCGGGGCGCACCTCCAACCCATCCAGAGACCGCCGAAGGGTCTCCCACGAGGCACCGGCGCCCGGGTGGTACTCGCCTACCACGAGGGCGACGCGATCGAGCAACGTCGCCCGCGCGAGCACGGGATGCTCGGCGCCCTCGATGTCGAGCTTGAGGATGTCGACTCGGCCACCTACCCGCTGCACCACGGTGTCCAGCGACACGGCGGGCACTGTCACAACCGTCCCGCCCCCCACGAGCGTGCCCGACGCCCAGCTCTGACCGCGAAGCCTGTGGAAGGTCGCCTCGCCGTCTTCCGCCGTCTTCCGCCGCGACCGCGGCGGCCCGGACCTCGACCCCCGCCAGGCCGGCCGTGTTGCGGCGGGCGAGCTTCGCGGTCACCGGATCCGCTTCGTAGCCCACGATCCGAGCGGTCGGGTAGCGCGTGTGAAACCAGATCAGCGAGGCTCCGACGTTGCAGCCGCAGTCGACGATCACCTCCGCGTCGTCGGGAAGCTCGGGCACGTCGTAGACGCGGGCGACGAGCACCTCCCACAACACGAGCAGCTCGCTGAAGTCCCGCACGGCGATCGTCCCGAGGCTCCCGAGGTCGAGGACCGTGACCCGCACGCGGCCGGGAGCGAGGTCCGTCGCCGCAAGGCGTGCGGCCCTGGCGACCAGGCGCGCGCGACCCACGGGCGAGCAGAAGTGCGCCGCCAGCTGGTAGGCGCGCCGAAGGTGCCAGATGCGCCGGAGCACCGTGCTACGTGCCGGCCGGGTCGGTGCCGCTGCGGACGCTGCAAGATGATCCATGATGGCGGGATGCTAGCCACGGCCAGCCATCGCCCGTCCGCACCATGTGCCCGTACCTGCGGATCCACGAGTGCGCCAACCGGGGCCGACCTAATCGATTGACGAGAGGGGCACTTCGAAACCCAGGCTCTCAAAGAGAGTGTCCCAGGACGACATGACCTGTTCCTCGGCGAAGTTGGCTTCCACGAATGCGCGCCCCAGGGAGCCGGCGTCCCGCCGGGCGGCCTCGTTTTCGAGAAGTGTCTGGAGTTCGGCTCGCCACTCGCCCTCAGTTCTGCACGCAAGCCACGGTGTCCCGGCGGCTGCCATCGCTCGCGCGTACGCGGGCGTGGCCGCGGCGACGACCGGCAGCCCCATTCGCCACAGAAGCAGGAGCTTGTTCTCCGGCTTGCCTGCCGAGAA
>JALYLC010000116.1 GCA_030774435.1 Actinomycetota bacterium | reverse complement strand
TCGGGGTCGGTGACACCGACGGTGTTGAG
Source organism: Actinomycetota bacterium (assembly GCA_030774435.1). Taxonomy (GTDB): domain Bacteria; phylum Actinomycetota; class Thermoleophilia; order Gaiellales; family JALYLC01; genus JALYLC01. The sequence goes on along the minus strand of JALYLC010000116.1, from coordinate 8,868 downwards.
CTTGGCGACGATTGTGGGCTTCGACCAGGTAACGCCCTTGTCGGTCGAGCGGATGACCGCGACGTTCAGCCCCCGCTGCCCGTGTGCGTTCTTGAAGTTCGAGATCAGGTCGAACACATCGACGAGGTCCCCGTTCGGGAGCACGACGATCTGGTTGCCGATCGTCTGGTTGATCTGACCTGGGTCATAGATCGGACGCGCCGGCTCCCAGGTCGCGCCGCCGTCGGTCGTGCGGGAGAACCAGATCGGACCGCGGAAACCCAGCGCGTTCTCGAACCCGGTGAAGCTCGCGTTCGACGTGCCCGTCGGCGAGACGAGCCGATCCCAGATCGCGTAGACGTAGCTGGAGTTGGTTGAGTCGGCGGTGATCGACTCCTTGTCGTTGAACGCGAAGCTCGTCTCGCGCTCGCCGGAGTCGCGGATCAGGGTCGTAGGCCGGCCCCACGTCGCTCCCGCGTCGCTCGACTTGCTGACGAGTATGGAGTTGTCGAAGTTCGACTCGTTGAACGAGATGCTGATTTGGTAGGCGGCCCCGTTCGGCGAGAATGTCACCCAAGGGTCGCTCGCCCGCTCGAAATCGCCGCCGTTGGCCGTGGTGCCGCCCGAGCAGAACGTAAACGGCGCCCACGATTCCGACCAGCCGGCACCCGTCGTGGCGGAGGCGACGAGGCCCCGCGCGTCGCCGTTCTGCCAGCGATCCTGCTGGAACACGGCGATCACGTTGCTCGTGTTCGCCGGGTTGACGGCGATCCAGGGCTCGACCTCGGAGTTGACGTAGAGCGGAGCATCGAGCGGCCCGGCGTCACACGACGCGAATGCGCCGAACGGGCTGAGCCCGGAGACGTTCGTCGGTGCTGCGGCCGTGTAGGTGCCGGCCTCCGCGCCGGCAACGAGCACGAGCGCCACTGCGAACACTACGGACGTGGCAAGCACGCGCGGGCCGAACATTCGCATGCGCATGTCCTCCCCTTCCTCTGAGTGTCGCAGGCGAGCCTACAACCGCGGCAGAGCCCGTGCAAGGCCCGTTTCGCCGCTTCGCTGTCAGCGGCCGAAGGCCAGCTTCATCGCCTGCGATAAGGACGACTCTCGCTGGCCGCCGATGGGGCCGAGCCTGACTGGACGCACCGCTCTTGCTTCGTCATGTCGGGCGCTGCGCGGCGTCGCCCGAGGCGGGCGCCGAGGCTGGCCAGCCGGACATAGCGGCGCGCGTCTGAGATTCGCGAGCTTGCCGTGGTGAGGCGCGTGCCCCAACCTGCCAGGCGGATCCCGAACTCGAGCGCTGCGGCGGATGCCCGACTCTGCGTATGGCCGATGGCGCGACACCTTGGCGTCCTTGTTGCGGCTTCGTTCGACCGGGTGCCCTCGCGGCGCTTCCGTGCCCAATTCCGGCGCTATGTCACCGCGCGCCGCGCTAAAACGACTGACGTTTGGCTGACATGATTTCGAGAACTCGAGTCACCCTGGGTCCTCGAGTCTCACATCGGAGGTCGCGTTTTGCAGGTATTTCATGAACTGTCGTGGGCTTGGATGGGCTCCCTGGCCTCCATGGTAAGGAGGGGGTCGACGGTTCGAGTCCGTCATCGGGCTTGGCTCAAGTGCCTGCAAATCGGCACTTTGTACTTGTCGGCTCGTAGAACGCGCGGACACAGAACGGACATGTCGGCGTGTCGCGCGGAGGCGGCGGGCTCTGAGGCCCGTCCCGCCGGATGCGGTACCCGGCGCGTTGCCGCGCACCTGACCGTGGTCGGACCGCCCCTTCTATCCTTGCGGGCGGCGGCCTAGACTCGGCGCGTGGTGACGTGTCCGTCCTGCGGCCAGGAAAACCCAGACGGCTTCCAGTTCTGCGGTTTTTGCACCGCTCCGCTGACTGCGCAGCCGGCCCCTCCCGTGCACGAGGAGCGCAAGGTCGTCACCGTCTTCTTCTGCGACCTCGTCGGCTTCACCGCCGCATCGGAGGCCGCCGACCCCGAGGACGTCAGGGCGCGCCTCCTTCCCTACCACGCGCGCCTGCGGAACGAGATCGAGCTCTACGGCGGGACGGTCGAGAAGTTCATCGGGGACGCCGTGATGGCCGTGTTCGGAGCGCCCGTCACGCACGAGGACGACGCAGAGCGTGCTGTGCGCGCGGGGCTCCGTGTCCTCGAGGCGATCGAGGCGCTGAACGCTGAGGACGCGACACTCGCGCTGCAGGTGCGGGTCGGGATCAACACGGGGGAGGCGGTCGTCGCGCTCGGTGCGCGTCCGGAGGCGGGCGAGGGCATCGTCAGCGGCGACGTCGTCAACACCGCCTCCCGCCTCCAAGCGGCGGCACCCGTCAACGGCGTCGCCGTCTCGGAGGCTACGCACCGCGCGACCGAGCGCGTCTTCGAGTTCGAGGAGCTCGAGCCGGTGCAGGTAAAGGGCAAGGGAAAGCGGCTCGCGATCTTTCGCCCGCTCGCGCCTCGCGCGCGCTTCGGAAGCGACGTCATCCGCACGTACACGACCCCGCTCGTCGGCCGCGAGCTTGAGAAGCCTCTCCTCATCGGCATGTTCGAGCGCTCGGCACAGCAGCGTGCCTGCCAGCTCGTGACGATCGTGGGCGAGCCGGGAGTCGGCAAGAGTCGCCTCTGCGGCGAGCTCTTCGCCTACATCGAGGACCGCCCCAGGCTCGTCCGCTGGCGGCAGGGCCGCTGCCTTTCCTACGGGGAGGGGATCGCGTTTTGGGCGCTGGGCGAGATCGTCAAGGCCGAGTGCGGGATCCTCGAGACCGACTCCCCCGACCAGGCGGAGGCCAAGATCGCGGAGGCGCTGCCCGCGGCCGACCCGGACTTCGCCTGGCTCAAGGCCCGTCTCACCCCGCTCGTCGGCGTCGGCGGGGAGCCGGCCTCGCAGGAGGAGTCGTTCGCGGCCTGGCGCCGTGTGCTCGAGTCGTGGGCCGAGGGGCGGGAGACAGTGCTCGTCTTCGAGGACCTGCACTGGGCGGACGAGGCGCTTCTCTCCTTCCTCGAGCACCTCGCAGACTGGGCGGAGGGGGTGCCGCTCCTTCTGCTCTGCACTGGCCGGCCGGAGCTGTACGAGCGGCATCCGGGCTTCGGGGCCAACGCGCGGAACTCGCAGCGGATCAACCTTGCCCCGCTCTCCGACGGCGAGACCGCCCGCCTCATCGCAGCGCTGCTCGAGCGGGCGGTGCTGCCGGCGGAGACGCAGCATGAGCTGCTCGAGCGCGCGGGCGGCAATCCGCTCTACGCGGAGGAGTTCGTGCGCCTGCTCCGCGACCGGGGGGAGCTGGGAGAGGCGGTGGCGGTGCCGGACTCGGTGCAGGCGCTGATCGCCGCCCGCCTCGACACGCTCTCACCGGATCGGAAGAGCCTGCTCCAGGACGCTGCCGTCCTGGGCAAGGTGTTCTGGGGCGGGGCGCTGGCCCAGATGGGTGGCCGCGAGCCGCGCGAGGTCGAGATCGCCCTGCACGAGCTCTCCCGCAACGAGCTCGTGCGCGCCGCCCGCTCCTCCTCGATGGAGGGCGAGCACGAGTACGGCTTCTGGCATGTGCTCGTGCGGGACGTCTGCTACGGGCAGATCCCGCGTGCCGCCCGTGCCGCCCGTCACCGTGCCGCGGCAGCGTGGGTCGAGGAGAAGGCGGGCGAGCGCGTCGCAGATCTCGCCGATGTCCTCGCGCACCACTGCGTGCGGGCGCTGGAGCTCGCGCGCGCGTCCGGTCAGGCGCAGGAGACGCAGGAGCTCGGGGCCCGAGCGATTCGCTACCTCGCGCTGGCCGGCGAGCGCGCGCTCTCACTCGACGTCGACCGCGCCGAGCAGCACCTGGCCCGGGCGCTCGACCTTGCCCTCCCGGATGCCCCCGAGCGCGCCTCGCTGCTCGAGCGCTGGGCCCAGGCCGCCCAACAGCAGGGCCGGTTGCAGGAAGCCAGGCAGGCGCTCGAACAGGCGCTCGACCTCTACCGGGAGAAGGACGAGCCCCTGGCGGCCGGCCGCGTCCTGACCCGCCTCTCTCTTGTGCTCTTCCGGCTCGGCGACCGACGAAGCGACGGGATGATCGCCGAGGCAGTCGACCTGCTCGAGACGCAACCTGATGGGCAGGAACTCGTCGGCGCCCACACCTACATGGCCGGGAACAGCGCGCTCACTGGCCACTACCCCGAGGCGGTCGCGGCTGCCGAGCGGGCATTCGCGCTCGCCGCCGAGCTCGGACTGCCCGAGCCGGCATTCGCGCTCCACTTCCGCGGCCTCGCCCGCTGCGCGCTGGGGGAAGGAGACGGCGTCGACGACATGCGCCGCGCGCTCGACCTCGCGCTCGAGCAGGGCCTGGGCCGCGAAACCGCCGTCATCCACAACAACCTCGCCGCCGTCGTGGTGTCCTACGAGGGGCCACGTGCCGCACTCGACGCCTTGAGGGAAGGCATCGCCTTCTGCGGGCGGCACGGCATCACCGAGTTCGCGCTCCACATGCGCGCGGCCAGCCTGGACTGCCTGGCCGAGCTCGGACAGACACAGCAGGCACTCGACGAGGTCGGGCCGCTCGCCGACCGGGTCCAAGCCACCGGCGACATAGCGTTCACCTCGTCGCGCGGGTTGCAGCTGCGGTTGCTCGCCGAATGCGGGACCCCCGGCCACGCCCCCAATCCCGACGACCTCGTCACCGCGGTTCGCGACATCGGCCTGCCATCAGTGATCGCGCCCGCGTTCGCGGCCGCCGCCCAGCTTCTGCTCGCCCAACGCCAACCCGAGCAGGCACACGCGCTCCTGCACGAGCTCGAACAGCTCTCCGCCACCCGCGGCGTGCTCCTCGGCACCTCGTGGCTCCCCTCTCTTCTGCGCGTCGTGCTCGCTCTCGATGACGCCCCGCTTGCCCAACGGATCACGACCGGCATCGACTCTGTCACCCCACTTGCAGAGCACGTGCTCGCCACCAGCCGCGCCCAGCTCGCCGAAGCCGCCCACCGGCACGTCGACGCGGCCCGGCTCTACGAGGGCGCGGCCGAGCGCTGGCGGAGTTCGGCAGCGTGCCCGAGCGCGCGTACGCCCTGCTCGGCCAGGGCCGCTGCCTGGCAGCGCTCGGCAAGCCCGAGGCGCAGGAGCCCGTCCGCGAGGCGCGGGGGCTCTTCGCATCGATGGGGTACAAGCCCGCGCTCGCGGAGGCGGAGGCGCTGCTCCGCAAGAGCGAGGCCGCCGCGGTCTAGAAGGCCCCTGAAGAAGTAGGTTTGGCGATCGGGGTCATCACGACGTGGGAGATCATGCTCGGGGTCGGTTTCGGTTGGTGATGGCCGGCGCGGGGGTGTTGGGCTGGGGCTCTCATGCCTTGTGGAGGGCGAGTCGGTGTGGGCAGAGCCGGCCAGCCACTCTTGCCTGTCCTTCGTTCCCAGCTTCGTCGCTGAATTCAGTGTTGTCCGCGCGGCCCTGGCTTACGCGGCGCAGCCATGTCGAGAACGGCCGAGCGGCTCCGACACCTGGGTGAACGGCTGCTCAGAGGAGCAGCGAAACGCACAAGGAGACTCAGATGCGGAAGGTGATCGCCAGCGAGTGGATGACGCTCGATGGCGTGGTGCAGGGGCCGAGCTACGCCGATGAGGATCGGAGTGGGGGCTTTGACCGCGGTGGATGGCATAGCCGTTACTTCGATGACCTCTCCATGAAATGGGTCATCGAGAGCGTCAGCAACGCCGGGGGCTATCTGCTCGGGCGCGGCACGTACGAACTCTTCGCGGCCCATTGGCCGAAGGCGTCGGCGGAGGAGCAGGTGCTGGCCGAGCCGCTGAACACGCGGCCGAAGTACGTGGCCTCGACCAAGCTATCGGAGCCGCTCGAGTGGCAGAACTCGACGTTGCTGCAGGGCAACGTCGGCGACGCCGTTCGAGCCCTGAAGGCGCAAGCCGGAGCGGATCTGCTCCTGATCGGCAGCCCGGTCCTCATGCGGACACTGCTCAAGGACAATCTGCTCGACGAGCTGCGGGTGATGATCGACCCCCTCGTCCTGGGCGCCGGCAAGCGCCTGTTCGGGACCGACGTCTCCACCCGACCCCTGCGCCTGGTCGAGAGCCAGCCGACGAGTACGGGCGCGATCATCGCTACCTACGATCTGGCCGCAGAGAAGAAGGAGGACAACGGATGAGGTTCATGTTGCTGCAGGACTACGCCCCCACCGAGGTCGCCACCGAGTTCATCGGCGCCTGGTCGCCGGAGGATGCGGCGGCGCACATCGAGTTCCAGCGCCAGATGAACCAGCGGCTGACCGAGAGCGGCGAGCTGGTCGAGGCGCAGGCGCTGACCGGGCCTGAGCAGGCGAAGTTCGTCGTGTACGACGGGGTTGGCGCACCGGTGGTCACCGACGGACCGTTCCCGGAGGGCAAGGAGCTGCTCGCGGGCTACCGGATGATCGATGTCGAGTCTCTCGAGCGCGCGATCGAGATCGCGGCGGAGGCCTCGGCGGCGCCCGGACCGGGCGGCAAGCCGATCAAAACGGTGATCGAGGTGCGCGAAGTGATGGGCGCCCCGATGCCCGAGCAGTGAGCCGAACGCGAGACATCGAGGACCTGCTGCGCGACGCCGCGCCGCGGGTCCTCGCCGCGGTCGTACGGCGGTTCGGCGACTTCAGCGCGGCCGAGGACGCGACTCAGGAGGCGATGCTCGCGGCGTCCGAGCAATGGCCGCGGCAAGGCAGGCCTGAGAACCCGGTCGGCTGGTTGATCCACGTCGCCTCGATGCGCATCATCGACCGGGTCCGGAGCGACTCGGCTCGGCGTGATCGCGAGGCCGTCGCGGCCGCTCAGGAGCCGCGCGATCCGCAAGAAGCGCCCGAGCACGATGACACGCTGGCGCTGATGTTCATGTCGTGCCATCCCGAGCTCGCGCCGGCATCGGCGATCGCGCTCACGCTGCGCGCGATCGGAGGGTTGACCACGGCGGAGATCGCGAGCGCGTTCCTCGTCCCCGAAGCGACGATGGCTCAGCGGATCAGCCGCGCCAAGCGGACGATCAAAGAGTCGGGCATCGGCTTCCGGATGCCGACTGGAGTGGAGTGGACCGAGCGGCGCCGCTCGGTTCTTCACATCCTCTATTTGATCTTCAACGAGGGCTACCTGAGCACGGGCGGACCGGAACTCGCCCGCGCCGACCTCGCGTTGGAGGCGATCCGGCTCGCGCGCATCGCCCACCGAGCGCTGCCAGACGACCCTGAGGTCACCGGGCTGCTGGCGCTGATGCTGCTGATCGAGGCCCGCCGCGCAGCTCGCACCACCCCGGCCGGAGAGCTTGTCCCGCTCGACGAGCAGGACCGCTCGCTCTGGAACCACGACCTGATCACCGAGGGCGTCGAACTCGTCACCATGGCCTGGCGCCGACGAACGGCCGGCGAATACCTGATCCAAGCCCAGATCGCCGCGCTTCACGACACCGCAGCACGCCCTGAGGACACCAACTGGCGTGAGATCGTCGGCCTGTACGCCCTGCTCGAGCAGATGACTCAGAACCCGATGGTCTCACTCAACGGCGCGATCGCGGTCGCGATGCTCGAAGGACCCGGGCCTGGCCTCAAGCTTCTGAAGCAACTCGAGCAGCCGCTCGCGGGACACCATCGGCTGCACGCGGTCCGCGCCCACCTGCTGGAAATGGCGGGCGAGCTCGACGCCGCATTTGTGGACTACGCAGCGGCTGCACGCGCCACCAACAGCGTCCCCGAGCGGAACTATCTGGCCATGAAGGCCACCCGGCTGGGCGACCGGATAAAGAGGCGCGAGGGACTAGAAGGCCCCTGACAGGACGAACGGGAGCGACGGGACTCCACGCCCATCGAAACGGCCAAACGTCGAAGCCGCTCTCTCGCCAGGTGAACAGCGGAGCCAGCTTCGCGCCCTCGTAGCCCAAAGGACGGTCACCGGCCGGCATCTTCGAGCGCGGCGGCGGCGGTAGCGCCCGGCAGGAAACCGATTCGATCGATCTCACGTATCCTCATCTACTACACGTAGGTAGTAAACTGACGTCACGGAGGATGAAAGTGGAATCTGATCGGATGGAGCGGCTCGCAAGCAGGCCAGCGGCACAGGCTCCGATCCTCGCACAAGCAACAACAAAACACTCGACGTACGGGGAGTTCACATGAAGCGACTCATCGCACTAGCAGCCGCGCTCGGCGCGGGTCTGATCGTATCGGGCCCCGCGAGCTCCTACGGCTCGACTGCCCCGTCCAGCGCGCATGCCGGCGGCGCAACAGTCGCCATCGCCAAGTCCCGGCTCGGGCGGATCCTGGTCGACGGTAAAGGGCGAACGCTGTATGACTTCCCGCCGGACAAGAACGGCATGAGCACCTGCTACGGCGCCTGTGCTGCGCTCTGGCCGCCGCTCACCACGCACGGCAAGCCGGTGGCCGGCCACGGCGTGCGCGCCTCCCTGCTCGGCACCACGAAGCGCAAGGATGGCAAGCTCGAGGTGACCTACAACCATCACCCCCTCTACTACTTCGTCAGCGATCAGAAGCCGGGCCAGACGACAGGCCAGGGTGTCAAGCAGTTCGGCGCCCCCTGGTGGGTCATCTCCGCCGCGGGCAAGGAGATCCAGCATGGCTAGCGTGCACCGCCCAACCACGCACGGCCGAGACATCGGCAGTGACAAATCCGCTCGCATGCGCCCGGCCGACGCGGCCCACCGTAACGACCTGATCGGCGAGATCGCGCGCTACCTGGGCGCCATCTCGCTCGTGGTGGTCGGGGTCATCCACGCCCAGCAGTACTACTACGCCTACTTCTCGGTCGTACCGACGATCGGCACGCTCTTCCTCCTCAGCTTCGTCGGCTCCGGCGTCGTCGGAGCCACGCTGATCATCCCCGTCAGACGACTCGGCCGGAACATCGGCGACCTGATCCTCGTCCTCGCCGCCCTCGG
>JALYLC010000115.1 GCA_030774435.1 Actinomycetota bacterium | reverse complement strand
ACCGCAGGGAGCGGTCGGTCTCTCCGCGCTTCCTCTCCTGACCGCGCGACGTGATCTCAGAACTGGAACGGCTTGGGAGGCACGTGGCGTGCTGCAGGCGAGAAGCCTGCATACGGTGAGGCGGCGCTGTGGCCTCGCTCCCTACGTGTTGGAGCGTGCACTACTAGTGTCCTGAGTCGTTAGAAAGCGGGGAATTTTCGGGGTTGGCGGGTCGTTGTCGTCTGCGTCACGATGGAGGCGCAGATGGAGAGTTCGAGTCGAGGGCGCGGTAGGCCGCGTCAGGATGTGGTCTTGAGCGCGGCCGAGCGTGCGGAGCTGGAGCGCTGGGCGCGCCGGCCACCGACGTCAAACGCGCTCGCCTCGCGGGCGCGGATCGTGCTTGGGTGCGCCGCTGGCGAGTCGGATGGGGCGGTCGCCGAGGCGCTCGGTGTGAATCGCAACACGATCGGTAAGTGGCGTCGGCGGTATCTCGCCCACGGCCTCGACGGGCTCCTGGATGAGCCGCGTCCGGGCCGCCCGGACGATCTCTGAGAAGTTCCTCCAGCGCATCGACCGCGAAGTGCCGGCCGATCTGGCGGTGCATCTCGTGCTCGACAACTCCTCGACGCACAAAACACCCGAGATCAAACGCTGGCTGCTCGCCCACCACGCTTCGTGCTCCACTTCACCCCGACCTCGAGCTCCTGGCTGAACCTCGTCGAACGCTGGTTCTCAGAGCTCACGACCAAAAAGCTCCGCCGCGCCACACACCGCTCCGTGCCGCAACTGAACGCCGACATCCGCGCCTGGATCACAACCTGGAACGACGACCCCAAACCCTACGTCTGGGTCAAAACCGCCGACCAAATCCTCGAATCCATCGCACGCTACTGCACACAAATCAACGACTCAGGACACTAGGCCGTGACGCCAAGCACTAGGAGGCGGGCGGCTCGTCGCTTGTCGGTGACACCGTTCGGCTGGTCGGCAGCTCCGGGAGGCCCAGCACGCGCATGCCGTGGACGTACACGATGGCGCCTCCGAGCCAGCCACCCGTCGACAAGAGCACGAAGCCGACAAGCGTGGTCGCGAGCGCCGCGTTGCGTACGTAGGCGTGCTCGTAGCCCCGGTACTGGAGCCATGCGGAGACCACGAACAGCCCTGTCGCGCTGAGCATCACGGCCATGTGCAGCGTGGCCGTGCGCCAAACCGGCGTGTCGCGAGAGATGGTCAGCCAGTCGAGGAGCCCGGTGAGGGCGGTTGGCACCGTTGCGATCAGGCCGCCGACGAGCGCAAGCCACATCCCCACCGCCGCCTTCTCGGGGACCCCGCCCAGCGCGCCGACCACGCCCAAGCCAGTGGCAAGGCTGTACATGCCGATCACCACACCGGTCAGCGGCGGATGGAGCGGGTGCCCCTTGGTGCCGTGCATGAGCGCCGACATGCTGCCTGCCTCCCCCGTTTCCGCTCACTACCCGACTTCCGGCCGCCCAAAACGTCGGCTCACGCACGTCTGCCGTGAGCTGCACTCAGTGATTTCTGCGGCCGGTACGATCCTCGCGCGGCGCGCGGCCTGACCCCCGCGCGAGCCTGCGGCAGATCCAGTTCCTGCCCGTCGACGAGTCGCGCAGCGCGCGCATCTTCGGCTAGCGCGGCGCAGGCGAGACCAGCCTAGCCCTTCCACCGCTTGAGGGAGAAGATGCTGTGTTATACCCCCGTCCTGGCCCCGCCCGCGCCGCGCGAGCGTACTCGAAACGCCGACACTACGAGGCCGGGTAGCTCCGGCCGTACGGCGTCAGGCGCACCGTCGGCGGCTGCACGCCCTTATCGATCCACACGAGGCTCGTCGACACGAGGTAGGCCCAGACCGGATGATCCGCTGGCGGCGCGGGCGCGGCCTCCTGGAGCGCGTGGATCGCGGCGTCCTCCTCATCGTTCAAGCCGTGCGTGCGCGCCACTCGAGGCACGCTACCTGGCTATGGCCTGTCGGTCATGGCCAATCAGGCGTACGTCTTCGCGGGTCGACCAGCAGTTCGGCTCCGTGTAGCCCGCCAGGGCCACGTGGCGCAGATCAAGGCGTGAGACGGGCCTGGAATGCCCGAGGATCACGGTCGCGCCCGCAGCGGGCGCAGTTCCGCAGGAGTGCGAATCGGCTTCGACGTTGTTGTCATCGCGGCCGAGCATAAACCGATAGGTCAAGGCGCTACAAGTTGCGGGCGCGATAGCATCCGTGGCGTGCGAGTTGCGTGGTGCCGTGTTCCGTTTCCCGACAGCTGGGAATAGTCAGTGCATGCCCGAACCTCGACGGCCCCGTACGAACGCACCGCCACCGCCACCTGATCCGGCCGATCCTCGCGAACTCCAAGACCCTGAGGACGAGCCCGTGGATCCCGCTGACCGAGACGCGGCTGCTGCAAGGACCGGCAGGCCCGATCCCGAAGCCCCGCGCCCGGCAGACGCTGACAGACATCGCAAGCCCGATCGCTGATCCGAGAACCGGGACGCGCCCGAACCCGAGAGGCGCGGAGGAACCGCGAGTCTCAGCATGCCGGATAGCTGCACGCCGACGGCTTCCGTGGCTGGCGATCCAAACGAGATTGGGCGCAGCAAGCAAGCTGCGGAGTTCGGCCACCGCCCTCGGTGCGGCCTTTGCAAATGCGCGCGTAACGCTCCGAACCCTCGATACGCCGCGGGTAAGCCGTTAGGCATTGAGCGTCCGGACGCTCAATGCCTCGAAGCTAGCTCTCGCAAACCCGTTCAACGTCGCCCGCGCTCAGGCCACTTACCGTTCGGTACCTCACTGGTCGGCGTCGGCACGTCCATGGCGGTCGCGTACGGGGTCCTGCTCGGCGTCGCGCGCGTAACTGCCGGCCTGCTCCTTCTCAGGAGTAGACGGGCCTGCGGTGCCGCTTCCGCCCGGCTGCTCATCCACGTCGTGTTCCTGCGTGTTTGCGTCGGGCGCGGGCTCGATGTCCGGCTCGTGCGGAGGTTCGTTGAGGTTCTCTTCGCTCGCCCCGGCCGGGGTGTTGAGGCGATCGTGGGGATCTTTCTCTGCGCGCGGGGGGTACTGGGTCTCATCTTCGTTGGCGTTGTCGCTGGGCGGGTGGACGATCAGGACATCGCAGTGCGAGCGGCGCGCCACGCCCTGGCTGACGCTGCCACCGAGCAGTCGCTCGATGAGGCCGGGCTCGCGGGTGCCGACGACGATCAGATCGGCCTGCTGCTGCTCGGCAAGCTCGACGATCTCCTCGGCCGGCTGGCCGACCACGCCGGCGAACTCGACCCCCATTCCGGCGTTTGCGAAGAAGGCCTGCACGCGCTCGCGATGCTGCTGCCAGAGCGCCTCGTCTGCCCGGGGCGCCTGGCCGAGCTCTTCGGCTTCGTAGCCGTAGTAGGGCGTCAGTCCGAAGGCTCCAGGTCTCGCCAGCGGCTGCGGAGTCGCGACGCTCACGACAACGACCTTCGAACCGAAGGCTTTGGCCAGTTCCGCGGCGCGCGATAATGCTCGTTCCGCCGCACGCGTGCCGTCGTAGCCGATTAGTATCGCCTTCATCCGTCCCTCCATATCAGCGTGCCCCGCGGATCGCCTCGACCAGCTCCCACTTGTCCATTTTTGAGCGACCGGGGATGTTCTGCTCCTTGGCGATCTCGTAGAGCTGTTCGCGGTTCCTGTCCTCGAGCGCGTTGTCCTGCCCGACCGCCGCGTTGCCGTCCCTTTAGCCGCCTGCTTGCCCAGCTCTCAGGGAGATTGGCGATCGTTCGCTTCTGCCGCGCTGCCTTCTGCGCCTGCCTCACGTTCTGCTTGGCGGCCCGAACCTGGCCGGTGCTTACCATCTCAGTCCTGCCTCGACGCGACAAACACCGGCGGCAGGTAGCGCCGGAGTTCGTTGGTCTGCCGCGGTCCCGTCCCGTGGTGCGCCAAATCAGGCTCGCCGCAGCGGCACTTCTCTGACGGGCTACGCGCGATCGGCGACACCCTCGACACCTGCGGCGGATGCGCAGTGGGCGCAGCAGAAGATCCTCCCGTCGGCCTCGACGCCGTGGCCGATCACTCTGCAGCCGCAGTGCTCGCAGACGGGCGCGAGCGCATGGATCGCGCACTCGAAGCTATCGAAGACGTGCGTTTCGTCGTTACGACGAACCTCGAACGTCTTGTCGTACTCGTTGCCGCACACCTCGCAGGTCGCCATCGTCACTCCGGCGCCGTCGAGGTGGGCTGCGAGATCTCCTCCAGCATCCCGCCCGCGTCCTTGTCCTTCGCCTCGACCGCGACATCCGCCTGCGCGAGCATGCCAACGAGCCGTCCGTCCTCGACCACCGGCAACCGGCGCACGCGGTGACGCGCCATCAGCGCGAGCGCCTCGTCGAGATCCTGTCCCGGCTCGACCGTGACGAGCTCGCGCGAGGCGACGTCGCCGACGATGATCGATTGCGGGTCGACGCGCTCCGCCACCGCGCGTAAGACGATGTCGCGATCGGTCAGGATCCCGATCAGGCGCTCGCCTTCGACGACCGGGAGCGAGCCGACATCCTCCTGCTTCATCGCCTGCGCCGCGTCCGCAAGCGAATCAGTCGGAGCGGCCGAGCGGACATTCGGAGTCCAGGCATCGCGAACTGTCTTCGCCATAATCGTTCCCTTCCTCCGGGGTTTCATCTGCCGGTCCCTCCTACCCGCCGCGCCTGCACCCGAAACCACGCGCGCTTTCCGCGAACCACCATCTCAACCTACGAGAACAACCTCGCCACCTACCGCCACCACGCCACCGCCTAGCCCGAGCAGAAAAAAAGAACCCATCCCGCGCTCAGCGCCCCGAACTGGCCTAACTATCCCGACCGTCACCGCCGCACGGAGTCGAGTTCTTCCGGGCAAGTAACTAATCGTCCGGCTCAGCGTTCTGGGCCGCAGTGTGCACGACGGCAAACGCGCGATGCTCGTCGCCCTCGTATTCCTCGTAGGCGTTATTGTTGGCGGCGAGGAACACTCGTTGTGACGAGGTACTGCTCGACCTGCGCCTCGGGCACGTCTTCGATCGACCCGTAGGGCATCTTGACCTTTCTCGTTGTGTCCCAGCGCATCCGATTCAGCCAACTCCGGATTGCAGCCACCCATGATCGCGGTCGCAGCGGCGGGCTCCGCGACGGCTACTTCGATCCCATCAAGAGGGTTGCTCGGAGAGCAGACCGCGGGCGGAGCTGAGGCGGCTAGATCGCTGAGCGGCGGTCCCGTGCGTGATCCGTTCCTACGCCTGGGCCGCCTGGTTGATGCCCGTGCCGAGCAAGCCGCCGGTGGCGAGTTTCGTCAGCAGCTTGTCGGCGTCGCTCTCCTCATCCAGAGTCTGGTCGAGCAGACCGCTCGCCTCACCCAGGTCGAGCTGCCGCGCGAGCGTGCGCGCCGTGCCGTAGGCGGCGATCTCGTAATGCTCGACGCGCTGGGCGGCTGCGATTAGCGCGGCGTCCTTGGCGGCGGCGTCGCCGGTGGCGTTGACGATCTCGTCGCCCTCTGTCACGAGGCCCTTCATCGCTTCGCAGGTCTCGTCAGGCACGGACGCCGGGAACTCGCTGATGATCCGCTGGAGGCGATCGAGGTGTCCCCGGGTTTGTTCGAGGTGATTGGTGAACGCCTGCTTGAGATCTGGGTCGGATGCAGCGTTCGCCATCTTCGGCAGCGCGGCGATGAGCTGCGTTTCGGCGCTGCGAAGATCGCCGAGCTGATCAGCGTACACGTCCCGGATCGAGGTGATCTCCACGTCGAGCCTCCTCACGATCGGTGATTGCGAGCGATTTGCCCGCTTCGGCGATCCTTGCCCGATGGGACATCCGGCAAACATGATTTCGCAAGATCGGTCGGGCAATCGAGATCTGCGTGTGGACGTTTGGCCGGCCGGCTGTGTGCGCTTTGCGCCCATCGGTTCGCCGGCGTCGGCTGGTGGCTGCGGCTCGTGTACCGGCGCAGCGGCACGAGCCGCGGCCCCTCCGTCGCGCGGGGCCGGCTGTTTGGATCACTCGGGATGCGCACGGCCACGGAGCATTCCCACGCAGGGCGCATACCAAACCGAGCCGACGTCCGATTCGTCGTTTCGAACGGCTTCTTAGTTCGACAGAGCTCCGGCTCTATTCTGGAATGCGTGATCGGCTTTGCGCTCGGGGCTCCGTAGACTCGCCGCGAAACCCGGGAGGGCCGGGAAGGCGACCGAAGGAACCGATGACCAAGCCTCCGGATATGGCCGAGGACGGGGAATCCCGCCAGGAACTACTGCGACATCTCTCTAGGGAGATGGCTCAGATGCAGAAGGAAGCTTTCGGCAAGGGGCCGACCAGTACGAAGTCCTACCTGGTCGACGACATGCTGCTGATCGTTATGCGCGACGGCCTCACGCAGGCCGAGACCACGATGCTCGGCTTCGGCCAGCACGACCTTGTCCGGAACTTTCGGCAACAGTTCGAGAACGAGATGACGACGCGGTTCGTCGGCATGGTCGAGAACGTCACCGGCCGTAAGGTCCTCGCGTATCAGAGCCAGATCACGTTCGACCCGGACGTCGTGATGGAGATCTTCGTCTTCGACCGTGTCGGCGACGGGTTCGTCACAGCCGAGTAGGCGATGACTCGAGCGAAGAACCGGCCGCCACGTAGAAGAGGCCGACCTCAGAGCATCTACATCGAGACTGGCACCGCCCGGTCGGTCTTCCTTTCACGCTTGCAGCCTTCGCGTCAAGTACCAAGCGCGCTAGACTGAACATTCGGCGGAAGCTTCCTGGCGACCGCCGCTGATCCACCCTCAAACAGCGGATCGGGCCGCCGATCCATTGTCATAGGGCCATCGACCCGAACGATGGGAGATCAGCATGAGCTCGTACAAGCCTCGCCACGACGAGAACTCAAGCGCTCCACCGCGCGTGGAGGTGACCGCGGTGACCGACGACACGATGGTTCTCGCGCTCTCTGGCGAGCACGATCTCGCTACGAAACCACGACTGCTCGATGCGCTCGCTGCCGTACGCAACAAACCGAACCTCATCGTCGACCTCTCGCCCTGCACGTTCCTCGATTCGACGATCATCGGCGTGCTGCTCACAGCCTGCCCCATCAGCCCGCCAAGCGCGCAACGAATCGCACTCGTCGTGCCCGAAAGCACCAGCTCCGTCAACCGCGCAGTTTCCGTCATCGGACTACGCGACCTGCTCGTCGTGCACGAAACGATCGACCACGCACTGCGGAGCATCGAGCTCGCATCCGAAGTCAGAGATCCTCAGCCCGAAGAGGATGAGCCGCCGGACGCGCCCGACATCGACGATCCTCTGCCGGATGAGGAAGAGCCCGCGGAACAGCCCGCACCCCACGATCCGCGCGAACGCCAGACGCCTGACTAAACAGGTGCTCTACCGGCAGGCCGCGGTGCATCCGAGGCACTGCTTTGGTGGGTGAGAGGCAACTCGCGGGGCCGTCTTGACTGCCGGTCGTCAGGGTCGCCCCGCGCCAAGCCATTCCAAACCGAAGAAGCCAAGCATAGCAACCTGCGAGATCTGCGGAAACGAATGACAATCAGGGAGGATGGGGCGCACACGTTCGACAGTTTCGAGTGCGAACCGGGCGCCCGCGTTCACGCCCCGCCACCCTCCCGAAGCCGCGCTTCAAACGCCATGAAGTCAACATGCAGCGCCTCGGCGAACTTCACGCACTCGCCGAGCGTGAGCGTGATGTTCGCGATCGTCTGGACGTTCCGAACGAGGTCTTCGCTCAAGACGCGGTCACGGAACTCGTTGCGCGCGTGCGTGGCTGCGATCTCGAGCAAGCCCAGACCATGATCCGCGTCGAGCAGCCGTAGCCGGGTGCTCGGGTGAAAGCGCTCGACGTCGATCGACGGCCGATCGTCGAACTGGCTGCGTGTACCAGCGCTGCAAGGTGACGGCGGCAGCTGTCGGTCATGATCCCCGACGCGCAGAACTGATATGGACTCGGGTTTGTCAAGTGGGCATGGTGAGGAGGGCGGCTTTGGGGCCGCCGCCCTCCTCGTTTCTGCGCTGGTGTTCGTGGGGCGGGGGTCAGGCTCGGTCAGTCTGATATGCGAGGGTTGGGTACCTCATGACCCTGGTTTCGAGCCCGGCCTGCGCTGTCTAGGATCGGGTGTCGCCTGTGAGGGCTGCCCATAGCTCAATCGCGCGTGCCGGCGACCGCCGCCCGTCCCACGGAGCGGTCGCGCAGAAATCTGTTACTGCCCGGGGTTAGGCGGTGGCTGCTGCCAGGTGAAGCCGCCGAGCTCGCGGGCGGCGGCGACGGTCGCGAGGTTGGCGGGCTTGCCGCGCGCGCGTGAGTGTGGTAGAGGCGGTGATGGGCGCGTCTCGCGATCGCGAGGATCTCCGCGGGCTGGCCGTCCTGGCGGTTACGGAGTGTCTGCCCGACTCGCGGTGGGCGCGTGTAGTGCCAGGCGGCCTCGACGAGCAAGCGGCGGGCGTGCTGGGAGCCCGTCTTGGTGATCCCACCGCGCGTGATGTGCTCAGCGCTCTGGTGGATGCTGGGCACCAAGCCGAGCCAGGCCGAGAGCTCGCGTGGCCGCTTGAAGCGCTCGAACTCGCCGATCCCGTGACCAGGCCCAGCGCGGTCAGCGTGTCGACGCCGCGGAACGCGCGCAGGCGCGCGACGAGCGGCCACAGCTCGGGCGTGACCGCGATCTGCGAGAGGTGCTGCTCGAGCACCACCCGACGCGCCAGGAGGCCGTCGACGCTGGCCAGCGAGTCGATGTACGCGAGCGCGGGTGCCGGCTCGTCGAAGCGCTGAGAGGCGAGCCAGTTGCGGTGGGCGATTGTCCAGGTGCCGCGCTCTTTTGGGTACACGCGCCCGTGGCGCAACAGGAGCTTGGAGACGCGGTGACGGGCGCGCATCAGATCCTGGCGCAGCGCCTCACGCGCACGCACCAGATCACGCGCGGCCTCCTGGGTGACGCTCGGGATGTGGATCGCGCGCAGCGCGCCTGCCATCAGCAGCCGCACCAGCAGATCGGCGTCGCGCTTGTCGGTCTTGACCCGATCAGCAGCCGCACGCGGGGTCTTGCTGGGCGCGACCACGAGCATCCCGATACCCGCCTCTGCCGCCGCGCGCACCAACCCGAAACCGGTCGGGCCCGCCTCATCCAGGTTTGCGCGCCTTCGAGGCTCCGTAGGCGGGTACGGCGGAGGCCTTTGCGCTTCAGTTGCGAGATGCGTCCCTCGAGGCCGTTAAGGAAGCGGTAGCGGCGACGCCAGGAGCGGGTGTGCTCGATCGCTGCTGCGCGCTGTTGGCGTGGGATCACGGGATCGCGGATGCGGTGCTGGGCGAGCGCGGCATCGGCGGTGCTGGTACCGAAGCCGCGGTCGGCGTAGACGCTGCGTAGCTGCATGCCTGTGCGCGTGGCTTTGCTGATCGCTGCCTCAAGCAGGCTGCCGTCGGTCGGGGCGCCACGCTCGGGGATATCGGCGATCACGAAGCCCTCGGCGGTGTCGGCGAGCAGGGCCTTGTAGCCAAACTCGGTCGGGCGGCGTGGGCTGCCCCTGCGGATCGGGCGTGCGTCGGAGTCGACGAGCGAGACGCGCCGGTCGGGGATCGTGCGCTGCCCGGCCAAGCGCAGGTCGGTCTGCGCGACGATCTGCTCGGCAGCCTCGAGCTCGCGCTCAAGCCTGTCGACCAGCCCACCACCCGCCCTCGCGCCCGCGGCGAGCTCGCAGCGGGAGGTATTCAACAGCGTGCGAGCCTCGCCGAGGGTCTGCTTGGCGCGCTCGGCGATCTCACTCCTGAGCCGGTCGATCGTGCCGAGCATCTCGCGGGCGCGCACGCGCGCGGCCGAGATCGCCCGCACGCGCTTGCCGACCGAGCGGCGGCGGTCGCGCAGAGGCTTGCCCGAAGCCAACGTCCTGGCCGTCAAGCGCGAACGGAACGGCACCCCGTCGAGAATCGCGTCGACCTTGCCAAGCTCAAATGGCAGCTCACGCAACTCCGCCGGCAGAACCGCCTCCACAAACTCTCCCCAAGCGCCCGCACCCGCAACACCCCACACCCCCAGAATCGCTGAATACCAGCGACTCTAGGACCCCCACCGGACGGAGCAAAGAACCGACTATTTCCGGGGAAGTAGGGTCTAGACCATCGCCGATGCCGCCACGTTCCACCCGCCCGGCGTTGACGTCCACAAGCTGCGCGGCGAGCACGACCTTAGCGGCAAGCCGGCCTGATTGAGGCGCTCACAGGCGCCAGCCCCAGGCGACGTACTCGTCGAGCTCTCTGAGTGCACCTATCCGCTCCACTCCACCATCATCGGGGTGCTCGTCGCCGCCTCTCACACCTTCGCTGAAGGTGGTGGCCGCTGAGAGTTCATCACCCCTTGGGCCAACGCCGTACACCGCGTCGCGCAGATCGCCGGCCCGAACGAGATCATGGTCATCCACGAGACGCCCAGCGCGGGCATCGCCAGCTTGCGGCGCTCGATGAACGACGCGACGACCCGCCCGCGGCCCGGCCAGCGACTACGTCGTGATGAACGACGGCTCACAAGGCGTTTGCCCGGTCAGACGCCTTCGGAGCTTTGGGATGAGGCGAGTAGCTCTCACGCCGCGGTCATAAGCCCCTCGTGCTAGCTACTTGCCCCGGAAGAACTCGGTTCGCGTGGCGGGGCCTGGGTCGGACAGGACCGGTTCGGCGTGGGCTGCCGGGGATGTTCCGCTCGGGCTTACGCGGTGGCGTGGCTGCGGTAGGTGTCGAGGTTGTAGGCGAGGATCGCCCAGTTGGTGTTGGTGTTGACTTCGGCAAGGCCGCGGAGGCGGCTTCTGCCGAGCCGGTAGGCGCGTTTGAGGTGGCTGATGCGGCCCTCGCAGCCGGTTCGGAAGCGTCCCAGTCGTCGCCTGGTGGAGCGGCTTGCCGGGGTCTTTCGGCCGGTGATGAATAGCTGTCGTGGCGCGATCGGCGTCATTGCCTCGCTCGTGGCGCGGCTCTGGAAGCCGCCGTCGACGACGCGGCTCTGGAAGCCGCCGTCGACGGCCACGATGCGCGGTTTCAGGCCGGCGTTGACGAGCTCGCCGACGGTCCTGGGGAGCAGCTCGTTCTCGGACGGGTTGCCGATGTTGATCGTGACGGGCACGAGGAAGCCGCGTGCGCCGCGCTGGGTTGAGGGGCAGACCTCGGCGAGCTGCGCGACGTAGCCGAATTGGGTCGGGTTGCCGAGTTTGCCTTTGCGGATCGGACGCGCGT
>JALYLC010000114.1 GCA_030774435.1 Actinomycetota bacterium | reverse complement strand
ACTTGGGACTGCGAGGCCTCGAGATCTGAGCCTCGAAGCGATCTCCTACGCGTCTTCGTGCAGGTAGCGGCCGATGCCCTCGAAGCGGGCGCGGTCGCGCGTCTTGTACAACTGCGCCAGCACGATGCCGAGGACGAACACGATCAGCGGCGGCAGCCACATCCAGGTGACGAACGGGACGCCGCTCGCACCCCCGAGCGTGGTGCGGTACTTGATCAGCAGATAGGTGGCAACGACCATCGCGGCGGCCGCGAGGATCGGCGCCACGATCGTTGTCCACCAGTGCTGCTCTTCCCTCGCCGTCGTGGCGAAGTACCTGATGATGGCAACCGAGACGAGCGCCATGACGCTCAGGATTCCCATGTTCCCCATCATCGGCACCCACGTGCCGAGGAAGAAGAGCGCCCCGAGAGCGCTCGAGTTGTAGAGGAGGAAACCGCCCATGATGAGCGCGGAGAACACGCCGACGAGTGCACTCGCGTTGACCGGGCTGTGGTGCACGGGATGCGTCCGCCCAAGCGAGCGCGGTAGCACGCCCTCGCGACCCATCGAGAAGAAGTAGCGCGTCGCCGTGTTGAAGAACGCGAGCTGGCAGGCGAACGAGCCCGTGACGATCGTGAGCTCGAACGCGCGGGTGAGAATCGACTCCCCACCGATGTTGAGCCCCATCGCGCGATCGGTGGCGGGATAGAACACCGAGGCCACGTCGCCGGCTGCCTGAGCCTGGATGCCCGGGATGATGCCGGCCTTGCCGTAGGCGACCACGAGCATCCAGCAGACGAACGTGTAGAGGACGCCGAGACCGATGACCGAGATGTAGGTTGCGGGGCCCATGATCTTCTTGGGATTCCTCGATTCCTCGGCGTAGTTCGGCGCCATCTCGAAGCCGATCCATGACCAGAACGCGCCGAAGAATCCCGCGCCCACGGTGGCGGTCTTGAACGCCGCCTTCGTACCGTTCCCCGTGCTGTCGAAGAAGTTCCACGGGAGCAGTGAGTCGAGCACGAGGCCGTGCTTCGGTTGGAACAGGGTTGCGAACGCGAACACGAGCAGTGCCGTGACCTCGACGGCCAGGAAGACACCGAGGATCTTCGCGGTCAGCTCGATATGGAAGTAGGCCAGTGCCAGCATGATCGCGAGCGTGCCGAACTCCCAGACCCAGACCGGGATGTCGACGCTGAACCAGTCGTTGAACGTCGCGTTCGCGAAGTACGCCGTGACCCCCGTGACGCCGGCCGCGAAGAGCGTGTAGCAGGCGGCGATCAGCAACGCGACCCCCATCCCCGCGCTCTGTCCGAACCCGTGCGACGTGAAGCTGTAGAAGCCGCCTGCCGCAGTCACGCGACGGGCCATCGCGACGTAACCGACGGAGAAGACTGTGAAGGCGAGAGTCGCCATGATGAAGGCGCTCGGGGCGGCCCAACCGCCGCCGTAGACAGCCCAGTAGTCGTTGAACAGCATCGCCGCGATCGGCGCACAGCCGGTCACGATGCAGAACAAGACCTGCGGCAACCCGAGGGCGTTGCGGGCAAGCCCGTGAGTGGGCTCGACCACGGTAGAACCCTCCATGACCACCTCCTACTACGTTTGGGGGCACCCGCTCGAAAGGGCGTGAGCGCGAGCGTACAGACGCGCAGAACGCTCGACAAGGCTCAGGCAGCCGGCGACAGCGAACCGATGCCGTAGAGGCCATCCGGGACCAAGGTCGGGCGCTGCGCATGCAGAGCGGCCCCAAACCCCTCCACATGCGCGCGCCCACGAGCTAGACGCATTCTTCTGCTGACTTGAGTTCCAGCTCAAGCCGTGCCCGTCTAGTCGCAGTCGGACCATACTGCGCGACAAGCGTGCCAGCAAGGGCCGCCGGTCGAGCGTGCTCCGCTCGCGCGCTCGCCAGGCGGGGACCGCGCCGCTCAACGTGCTGGGTCACGCATGATTCAGACTTGGCGGACGCGATCCGCATGTCGTGTCCGTGTCGAGGCCCTCGGCGGCCAACAGTCGCCTCGAGGGATCGACGGAGCCGCTGACGGCCTCAGACGACGCCAGCGGCTCCCACGCACTCGCGCGCAGCGCATTGGCTCGCCAGCCGCCGGCCGCGAGGCGAACGCACGAGGGATCGAAGGTGACTGAACCCCGGGGGAATAACAGGGCCACGGCCGGGAGCGACGTCAACCGAGAGGGCCGCGACCAGACACGCCGCAAAGAGAGCGACTCTGCGAGCGGATCCGCGTGTCCCCATGGACTCACCGTAGTGCAGGCTACGTGCGCCTCGGCCACGCCGAGCCGAGCGCAGAGAGTAGGAAGCGGGGTGCGGTGCAACCTGCGAGGCAACGAGTGGAACTCCCCTGATGCCCCTTGGCGCTCCATGACGCCGAGGGGCATCGGCGCGTATGGGTATGGTTTGCAGGCATTCCGCCTGGTGGGCGGGACAGGGGCGACAGGGCTCGAACCTGCGACCTTCGGTTTTGAAGACCGCGTCGGCTCCATTCAGGCAAAGGTATTGGGCGCCTGTTCCGCTCCCCGTCCCGCTCCGGAGTC
>JALYLC010000113.1 GCA_030774435.1 Actinomycetota bacterium | reverse complement strand
CCCCGGCACGGCGCTCCAGCGGGCGCTGGCGACCGCCGAGCCGGGCGAGGCCGAGCTCGAGGTGGCCGAGCGGGCGCTGACGGCGCTCCTGGCGGCGGAGGAATCCGGAGCACGCGCGTGAGCGCAGTTCCCGGAACGCGCCGCCGCCTCCCCTCGGAGATCTTCGACCTCCCCGTCGAGAAGATGCGCGAGGGCTATTACTCGGACGCCTACTTCGTCTTCACGAAGCAGGTGCTCGAGCGGGACGCATACCACCCGCGCGTGCTGATGCAGGTCTTCCAGCGCCACCAGTCCGTGCTCGGCGGCATGGACGAGGCGATCGCCGTCTTGCACGAGTGCAGTGGCCGCCTGGCCGCCGACGGCGCCTGGCAGCCCGGCTGGGACGAGCTCGTCGTGCACGCCCTCCACGACGGCGACGAGATCGAGCCGTGGGAGACGGTGATGACGATCGAGGGCGACTACTCGCTCTTCTGCCACCTCGAGACCGTCTACCTCGGCACGCTCTCGCGCCGCACGCTCATCGCCCGCAACGTGCGCGAGGTCGTGCGCGCAGCCCGCGGCAAGCCCATCCTCTACTTCCCGGCGCGTCACGACCATCACCGCGTGCAGACCGGCGACGGCTACGCCGCGCACATCGCTGGCGCCATCGGCGTCTCCACAGACGCGCAGGCCTCCTGGTGGGGCGGGCGCGGCATGGGTACTGTTCCCCACGGCCTGATCGCGGCCTATGGCGGCGACACGGTGCTGGCGGCGCGCCGCTTTGTCGAGACGCTGGGTGCCGAGATGGACGTGATCGTGCTCGTCGACTTCGACAACGACTGCGTGGGCACCGCCGTGGCGGTCGCGCGGGCGCTCGGCCCGAGGCTCTGGGGCGTGCGGCTCGACACCTCCGCGACGATGGTGGATCGCTCGCTGTCTCCGCAGATGGGCCGCTTCGACCCGCGCGGCGTCAATCCGCAGCTCGTCCGCAACGTGCGCGAGGCGCTCGACCGCGAGGGGTTCCCGAGCGTCCGCATCGTCGCCTCCGGCGGGTTCAACGTGGCCAAGATCGCGTCCTTCGAGGATGACGCGGTTCCCGTGGACGCCTACGGGGTGGGCTCGGCGCTGATCCGCGGCGAGAACGACTTCACGGCCGATGTGGTGGTGCGCGACGGACAGCCTGCCGCCAAAGCAGGACGGGGCTACCTGCCGAATCCGCGGCTCGAGCGCGTCACCTGAGAGCCTGACAAGAGCCTGACGCGCCCGGTTCAAGTCCGGCCCCGTTCCTGCCGACACAGGATGGGTGCTGACCGCGACGATTGGGAGTGCGCTGAGCGACGTCTTCGACCAGATTCGCCAGATCATCATCCTCTGGTTCCCCCCGCTCCTCCTGGGGTTCCTGGTGTATCTGATGTGGCGGCTGGTGAAGATGATGCCGCGCACGTCGCCGGCCGAGCTCAAACCCGACTCCGAGTCCGTCGTGCGCTGGCACGACGTCGCGGGCGTCGAGGAGGCCAAGGCCGAGCTCGCCGAGATCATCGAGTTCCTGCGCGATCCCGCGCGCTTTGAGCGCCTGGGCGCCCGTGTGCCGCGCGGCGTGCTGCTGCACGGGCCGCCGGGCACCGGCAAGACGCTGCTCGCCAAGGCCGTCGCGGCCGAGTCGGGCGCGGCCTTCTTCTCGCAGCCGGCCTCGGCCTTCGTCGAGATGTTCGCCGGGCTCGGAGCGTCGCGCATCCGCAAGCTGTTCGAGACGGCGCGCAAGCATGCGCCCGCGATCATCTTCATCGACGAGCTGGACGCGGTCGGCGCGGCCCGCCAGAACGTCGGCTTCAACCGGGAGCAGGACCAGACGCTCAACCAGCTGCTCGTCGAGCTGGACGGCTTCAACCGCTCGGACGTGGTGATCATGGCGTCGACCAACAGGCTCGACACGCTCGACGTCGCCCTGTTGCGGCCGGGCCGCTTCGATCGCCAGGTCTATGTGTCGCCGCCCGATCTGCTGGCGCGCGAGCAGATCCTCAACGTGCACGTGCGCAACAAGCCGATCGACGCTTCCGTGGAGCTGAGCTCCGTCGCGCGCGCGACAGCCGGCCTCACCGGTGCCGACCTCGAGAACATCTGCAACGAGGCGGCCATCCGGGCGACGCGCGCCGGGCGCGCCACGATCACCGGGGTCGACTTCGACGACGCGCTCGAGCGCGTCGTGGCGGGCCTCAAGACGCACCGCATGGTGTCCGAGGACGAGAAGCGCGTGATCGCTTACCACGAGGCGGGGCACGCGGTGCTGGCGCACATCGTGGGACGCGGCATGACGATCCACAAGGTCACGATCGTGCCGCGTGGCGGCGCGCTCGGCTACAACATGTACCTGCCGACGGACGAGCGCCTGCTGGCCACGCGCGACGACCTGATCACGCGCATCGTCGTCCTGCTCGGCGGCCGCGCAGGCGAGCAGGTCGCGCTGGGCGAGGTCTCGAACGGCGCCGGCGACGATCTCGAGCGCTCCACAGCGATCGCGCGGGCGATGGTATTCGACTGGGGGCTCGGCGAATCGCTCACCACGCGCACCGTCCGCGCCGACAACTTCTCGCTCTCCGAGGACACGAAGCGCCAGCGCGATCAGGAGCAGTCGCAGATCTGCGACTACGCCTACGCCGAGGCGCTGAGGCTGCTCGAAGAGAACCGGGAGGCGCTCG
>JALYLC010000112.1 GCA_030774435.1 Actinomycetota bacterium | reverse complement strand
ACCGGGAACGAGGCAGTGGCGCGGGCAGCCAGCGCCATCAACTGCGCCGGCGTCATGTCGCTCCCGGTGCTCGCGAAATTGTCACGGTTGAGCCACGGATCCCGGATGAAGCGAAAGCGAAGCCGATTGTCGAGGACATTGAATGCGGTTCCCAGCGCGTCCGTGAACGGCCGGCTGTTCGGCCGGAACGCCGTGGTCGTGACGAACAGCCTGACGGCGGAGGCGTCCGCGCGCTCGGCGGCGAGCGCCGCCTGAAGCTCCTCGGCGTTCGCGCTCGCAGAGAATGTCTGCAGCGGCGCCGGCCCGTCTCCGAGGATCGAGGCGAACGCCTTGCGCATCTGCGGGAGCATGAACGTGTCGCCCTTCAAGAGCGACGGCGGGTTGCGCTCACCGGCCGATCGCAGGAGATTGGTCATGTCGCCGACGTCGATCCAGAGGTCGCGAAGTGGCTTGCCCTCCACGCGGAGTGGTCGCCTCACGGCGATCGCCGCAGCGAGCGCCGCGCCGTTGATCCCGCCGGCGCTCGAACCCGCGATGATGTCGACGCGCAACCCGGTTCTCAGCGCCGCGAGCAGCCCGGTGTAGATCGCGTGCGCGGCGGAGAAGGATGGCAATCCCTCCACGGGAAACTGCCAGCTGGAGCGCCGGAGCTCGTCGATCTCGTGCGTGACCCCGCCCATCCAGACTGCGAGGCTGACGCCGCCGTTGAGCACCAGGGCGAGCCTGATCTCCTGCTGAACCTCGGGCGGCGGCTCGATCGGCGGAGGAACGGCGGCCTGCCGGACCTCGACAGGCGGCGATTCTCGCTCCTTGCGGTACCACGACTTCAGCTTCGCCAGCAAGCGACTGGCCTCCCCAGGTGAGCGGCGATGCTCTCACGGGGCACGCGGCATTACAAGCAACCATCCGAGGGGTTTGAGCGAACGCCGCTCCGGCCATCACCCTGTATGCCACGAGCACTCTGGAGCGGCGCGATCTCGTTCGGCCTCGTCAACGCGCCCGTACGCATGTACACGGCGATCAGCGAGCACAACGTGCATTTCAATCTGCTGCACGCCAAGAGCGGCGCCCGCATCCACTACAAGAAGGTCACCGACTCGCACCCGCGCGACATCCCGGACGACCAGATCGTCAAGGGCTACGAGGTGTCCGAGGGCGAGTATGTGACGCTCACGGACGAGGAGATCGCCGCCGCGCACGTCGAGGGCGACAAGGTGATCGAGATCCATGACTTCGTGCCGCTGGACGAGATCGATCCGATCGCGTTCGAGCGCACCTATTACCTGGGCCCCGCCGAGGGCGCCGAGCGCGTCTATGCGTTGCTGGCGCGCGCGCTCGAGTCCTCGGGCCTGGTCGGCGTGGCGAGCTTCGTCTTCCACGATCGCGACCAGCTCGCTTGCCTGCGAGTCAGAGACGGCGCGATCCTGCTCGAGCGCATGTACTTCGCCGACGAGATCCGCGCGATCAAGGGGATCCTGCCGGATAGGAAGGCCAGCGTCGACAAGGGGCAGCTGAAGCTCGCAGTCGACCTGATCGAGCGCATGCAGGGCTCCTTCGACCATTCCGCCTACCACGATCGCTACCGCGAGCGCCTCATGGCGGTCGTCGACAAGAAGCGCAAGGGCGAGACGATCACGGCTCCGAAGGTGCAGGAACGGCGTGTGCCGGACGACCTGATGGCTGCGCTCGAGGAGAGTCTGAGCGCAGCCGTAGGCAAGGCACACAAGGCGCCCAAGGCTCGCACGAAGGCCCGGGCGAAGACGCCCAAGGGGCGCACGAGAGCGAAGTCGCGCAGCAAGGCGTGATCCGCGGTGCGATGCTCTTGAGCGACCGTGGCTGACCTCGAGCAATATCGCGCCAAGCGCCGGGCGGGCAAGACGCCCGAGCCGCTCGAGGGCAAGGCCAAGAAGCGGTCGAAGGAGCTCGTGTTCGTCGTGCAGCGCCACTCCGCACGCGCCCTGCATTACGACTTCCGGCTAGAGCGCGACGGCGTCCTGCTGAGCTGGGCGCTGCCGCGGGGCGTGCCGTTGCGCGCCGGCGAGCGCTCGCTCGCCGTGCACGTCGAGGACCACCCGCTCGACTACGCCGACTTCGAGGGCGACATCCCGGCCGGCGAGTACGGCGGCGGCTCGATCGAGGTGTGGGATCGCGGCACCTACGAGCTCCAGCGCGAGCGCCGCGACGGCACGCTGACCGTGATCCTGCACGGCCGCAAGCTGAAGGGCGAGTGGGCGCTCGTGCCCGCCCGCCTGGGCGGCGAGGAGCGCAACTGGCTGATCGTCCGGGCCTCCAAGGATGGCGCCGCGGGACCGGTGCAGGTGTATGCGCCCATGCTGGCGCGCGAGGGCCAGCGCGTCCCGAGCGGCACGGGCTGGGCGTTCGAGCTCGCCTGGGAGGGAGTGCGCGCGCTGGCGCCGGTCGAAGGCGCGCGCGGGCACTTCCAGCACGACGCGGGCGAGGCGCTCGATGCGCGCTGCAAGCAGGTGCTGGCGCGCATGCCGCGCGCGCTGCGCACGAGCGAGTGCGTGCTCGATGGCGTGATCTGCGCGCTCGACGACGCGGGGCAACCGAGCCGCGAGCTCCTCGAGAGCGGCGGCGGGACTGTCGTCTACCTCGTCTTCGACGTGCTCGAGTACGAGACGGAGCCGCTGATCGAGCAGCCCTGGACGGCGCGTCGCGAGCGGCTGGAGGCCTTGCTCGACGACAGCGTCGCCGAGCTTCGGCTCTCACGCGCCTACGACGACGGCAGCGCGCTGCGCGCAGGCGCGCGGGCGCGGGGCCTGGGCATCGTGGCCAAGCGCCGCACGGCGCCCTACCGCCCGGGCGAGGTCAGCGACGACTGGCGTCTGCTTCGGCCGTAGCGGCGTGCACGTAGTGCGAGCCGCGCAGCCACGAGGCCGCGGCCGCGATCAGGCAGGCGGCGATCGCGAAGTCGAAGGCCACGCGCAGCCCGTTCGCGAAGGGCTGGGCGATCAGGTGCGGGAAGAACGTCGGGCCCGTGAGGTAGGCCGCGTTGTGAGCCGGGATCTGGTGCAGCGTCGGCCCGAGCAGGTGCTGCATCGGGTTGTAGCCGAGGAACGAGGCGAAGAGCACGCCCACCGCCGGCAGGTGCGCGATGCGCGCCGCGTCCGCCGCCGGCACGCCCTGCGCGAGCAGGCCGTGGTCCATCGCGCCCGGCAGCGACGTGCTCAGGCCCACGATCATGAGCGAGAAGAAGATGCCGATCGAGAGGACGATCGCAGAGTTCTGGAACGTCGCCGCCATCCCGGAGCCGACGCCCCGGCGGTGCGCCGGCAGGCTGTTCATGATCCCCATCTGGTTGGGGGCGGAGAAGAGGCCCATCGCCAGCCCCATCAGCAGCAGCAGCGCCGCGAACGCCCAGTAGGCGAAGTCCACGGGCAGCAGCTCGAGGAGCAGGAACGCGACGGCCGCGGCGATCATGCCGCCGGTCGCGAACGGCCGCGCCCCGAAGCGATCCGACAGGTAGCCGGAGACCGGCCCCGCGCCCAGCAGCCCGACCGTGAGCGGCAGCATGTAGATGCCCGCCCACAGCGGCGTCTCCGTGAAGCTGTAGCC
>JALYLC010000111.1 GCA_030774435.1 Actinomycetota bacterium | reverse complement strand
CGGTCGAAGCGCTCGAGAGCCCACTCGAGCACCGCCTCGGGCTCCTCACCCTCGAACTCGACCGACAGCTCGCCGGCCTCGAGCTCATCGAACAGCTCCGTGCTCATTCCGCCTCCTCGCGTACGCGTCCCTTGACGGGCTCGAGCCCGGCCGCAAGGCCCAGCTCGTCGTCGCTCTGCCGGCGCGCGAAGGCGGGGAAGGACTCGTCCTCCCCCGTGCGGCCGTCGAGCCAGCCCTGGATGAGCCCCGCGACCGCCGCGTCGAGCTCTTCGCTCGGAACGCGGCGGAACAGGGCCTTGCCGATCTGCGCATCCGGCGCCAGGCCGCCGCGCACGAAGATGTCATAGGCCTGGACGCGCTTGCCGTCGGCGTCGCGCGCCGTCGTCCCCTGGAAGCCGAGGTCGGCGATCCAGTGCTGGGCGCAGGCGTGCGGGCAGCCGTCCAGCTGCAGGCCGAGTGAGCTGACGGCGTCGCCGAAGCGCGCCTCGAGGTGCTCGATCAGCCGGCCGAGGCGCTGCTTGGTCTCGGTCACCGAGAAGTTGCAGTGCGGCTCGCCGGTGCAGCCGACCGAGCGGCCGCGCACGTGGTTGACCTCGAGCGAGAACCCGATTCCCGCGAGCTCCGCGACGACATCGTCGACCCGCTCGTCCGCGACGTTGGCGACGAGGAAGTTCTGCTGCCGCGTGATGCGCACGTCGGCGCCGACGCGCTCGGCGATGTCCGCGACGGCGATCATCTGGTCGCCCGCGATCAGGCCGAGGTGCACCGGCACGCCGATGTAGCTGAAGCCGAGCTGCTTCTGCGGCTGCACGCCGAGGTGGTCGCGCGAGGCGAGCTCGGGGGCGGGCAGGGAGAAGTCGGCGAGCTTGCGGCCCAGGCGGTCCTCGACGCGCTCGCGCATGCCCTCGGGGCCGATGTCGTCGATCATGAACTTGAGCCGCGCCTTGACGCGGCTGACGCGGTAGTTGAGGTCGGCGGCCCAGGCGCCCGTGATCGCCGCAAGCACCTCGACGGCCTCGTCCTTGGGCACGAACACGCCCAGCTCCTGCGCGATGCGCGGCACCGAGGACAGGCCGCCGCCGACGAGCACGCCGAAGCCCTCCTGCCCCTCGTGCAGCGCCCCGACGAGCGCAATGCAGTTGATCTCGGGCGCGTTGTCGCGATCGGGAGAGGCGGCGATGGAGTACTTGTGCTTGCGCGGCAGATTCGAGAAATCCGAGTTGCCGTAGAAGAAATCGGCCGCCTGCTGGATGACGTCGGTGCAATCGAACAATTCGAGCGGGTCGATGCCCTGCACCGGCGAGCCCGTGATGTTGCGCACCGTGTCGCCACAGCCGCCGGCCGTCGTGATGCCGGCGGCGTCGAGGTGCGCAAAGACCTCGGGCAAGCTGTCCAACGCCAAATGGTGAAGCTGCACGTTCTGACGTGTCGCGAGCTCGCCGACACCGCGGCCGTAGCGGTTCGAGACCTCGCCGATGGCCCGCAGCTTGGCGGGCTCGACGAAGCCGGCCGGCAGCTTGACGCGCAGCATGAACGTGCCGATCTTGGGTTTGTCGTGATACAGGCCCCACCACTGGAGGCGGACGATGTCCTCCTCCGGCACGGCCTCGTAGCCGGCGGCGATCAGCGCCGGGAGCTCGTCGCGGATGCCGAGCGGCGCCTTGTCGCGCTTGATGCGCTCGACGGGATTGCGCTTGTAGACGAGGTCCCAGTCGGCCTCGGGTCGCTCTCTTCGCGGTCGGACGGTCGTGCTCACGGAACTCCTCCATGACGGCATGCAGCTGCCGCCCTTGCGGGATACGGTGTATGCACGAGGTCGCCCTCAGGCGGACATGGCGACGCGCGTGCTAGCCCAAACGACGCGCGGCCCCGAGTTGTTTCAACGGGGCGCTATCGGTTGGCGGAATCGGTGCTACGCGGGACGGCTCCTCTCAACGCTCGACATCCTCCGAGCCACCTGGCTCGCCGGGTTTGGCACCTTGCCCTGGGGGCAGGTTGCCGAGGCGTCATCGGGCCGGAACCCTCGACCTCTCCTGATGTGGAGCGGACATGTCCGCGTCCGCCCGGGAGCATACAACACGCTCCGAGCGATCACTGAGGGGTCAGCGCAAGGTCAGCGCGAGCCGAGCAGACCGGCGACCGGCGCCATGAGGCGCGCGGACGGCCGCTGCCGGTGCGTGCGCTTGCCGCGGGCGCCGACGAGCGCTTCGAGCGCGCCGGCAAGTGCTTCGACGTCGTCGATGCCCGAGCCGATGCCCAGGCTGGCGCGCACCGCGCCTTCACCCGCGCCACGGGAGGCGGCGCGCAGGTGCCGCACCAGGGGGTGCGCGCAGAAGGCGCCCGCGCGGACGGAGATCGCGTGCTCCTCGGCGAGTCGCCGCGCGAGCTCCTGCGCATCGAGCCCCGGAGCGTGGAAGGAGGTGAGGGCGACGCGAGGCGTATCGGCCTCGGCCCACTGCGAGAGCACGCGCACGCCCGTCAGGCCGGCGAGGCGCTGGCGCAGGAGCGCGCCCAGGGTCTGCTCCTCGAGTGCGAGCACGCCCATGCCGTAGGCGGCGAGCACATCGCAGGCCGCACCGAGTGCGATGGCACCGAACACGTTCGGGGTGCCGGCCTCGAAGCGGGCAGGCGCGTCCGCCCAGACGACGCGGTCCTCGAGCACGCGCGCGACCGCCCCGCCGCCATGCAACAGCGGCTCGGCGCCCGCGATGCGCTGCCGGCGGGCGATCAGCGCGCCGACGCCGAACGGCGCGTAGAGCTTGTGCCCGGAGAGCGCGAGGTGGTCGATCCCCAGCGCCTGCATGTCGATCGGCGCGTGCGGGGAGAGCTGGGCGGCGTCCACGCAGATCTCGGCGCCGTGGCGGTGGGCGAGCGCTGCAAGCTCGCGGATGGGCGCGATCTCGCCCGTGACATTGGACGCGCCCGACACCGCGAACAGGTCGTAGCGGCGGCTCGCAAGGGCGCCGGCGCTGCGGGCGAGCAGCTCCTCGGCCGAGCCGGTGAACGGCAACAGGTCGACCTCGCGCCGGCGCCAGGGCAGCATGTTGGCGTGGTGCTCGCCCGGCGTCGAGAGCACGCGCGCGCCCGCGGGCAGGCAGTGGGCGAGCAGATTCAGCGCCTCGGTCGTGTTGCGCACGAACACGACGATGTGGTCCGAGCTCGCGCCCAGGAACGACGAGACCGCGGTGCGCGCGCCCTCGTAGGCGGCCGTCGACGTGCGCGATTCCACCCCGGCGCCGCGATGGATGCTGCCGTAGTAGGGAAGCACCTCGAGCGCTGCGTCGGCAGCCGCGCTCAAGGCCGGTGCCGTCGCCGCGTAGTCGAGGTAACGGCTGGGCTTGAGGCTCCCGTCGGCGCAGCGCACCGCGGTGCGCGCGCGGATGATTTCGGGAGCGACGTGCGGCGACGCCGTCCGTGCGCCTTGCTCGCCGTCGTGAATGAACTCCCGCATGACCGCCACGCTTGCCTCCAGCCTCTCGTCGCAAAGCTGCCGGCAACAGAAGTACCTCCGATTTCCCTACTTGTCAAGTGGACAAGTAGGGAATGCCGTCCGAGGGGACGGCTCCGACCCGGCCCGAACGGGATGCCACCGGGCCGCGCCCCACAAGGCCGAGTTCTTGCACTACCTGTGTGTAGGTGGTTCGCACCACTCTATTCACGCTCACTCTGGGTTGGCTTGGACTTGCACTGTCCATCCCGAATGCGAGCGCAGTGATCGGCGGACAGCCGGCTCTCGCCGGGGCCTGGCCGTTCGCCGCGGCGCTCATCGACGCCTCGACGAGCGACACGCTCGCGGGCGAGATCTGCGGCGCGGTCGTCGTCGGTCCGCGCGAGGTGCTGACGGCGGCCCATTGCGTGACCGCCGACGGATCGGCACATCCGGGCAAGCGCGCGCTGGACGTCGTCGCCGGCCGCCTGCGCCTCAAGGGCGCCGGGCCGGCTCGCGTGCACGTCGTGGGCGTGCGCATCCACCCCGGATTCGATCCCGGCACGCTGGTCAACGATCTCGCGCTGCTCGAGCTGGCGCGCCCGGTCGCGGGAGCCGCGCGGCTCGACGACGGCTCCGCCGGAGCCGTCGGGACCGCCGCGATCGCGCTCGGCTGGGGCTCGACGACCGCCAGGGCCGCCGGCGAGTTCCCGGACGCCATGCGCCAGACCGCCATCGGCGTCGAGCCCGACTCGGCCTGCTCGCTGGTGTACGGCGGCGGCTACGATCCGGCGACGATGTTGTGCGCCGGAGTGACCCAGGGCGGCCACGACACCTGCCAGGGCGATTCCGGCGGCCCACTCGTGACCGGCGCTCCGGGCAGCGGCGTCGTGATCGGCTTCACCAGCTTCGGCGGCACCTGCGGCCAGCCGGGCGCGCCAGGCGCGTACGTGCGTGCGAGCGTTGCCGCCGGCTGGCTGGCGATCGGGGCCTCGACGAGCGCCGATCGCACTGCGGTGCTGCCCCAGCGCAAGTCCACCGGCGTACGACCGATCGCGAAGCTGTCGCGCTCCCGCACCCGCGCCCGGCGGTGATCCGGGCCCGCGGCCTGGACCTGGCCGCGGCGGCGGCGATGGCCGCGTATGTCGCCGCGGTCGCCCTCGCGGGCCTCCGCAATGTCCACGCCGATGCGCTCGCGTCCTCGCCCGCCGGCGTCGGCCGCGGCGAGTTTGCGCAGCTGCTGACCAGCGCGCTGCCGGTCGCAGGGCCGTGGCTGTCTGCGACGCTCATCCTTGCGGGATCCGGGCTGCTGGCCGCACGCGCAGCGGGGCCCCTGACGGCCGCCGTGGCCGGGCTGCTCGCCCACGTCGCCGGAACGCTGCTCCCGTATGCCGCGCTCGCTCTCGTGCGCGTGCACACGCCGCACGCCTGGCTAGCCGACTGGAATGCTCCCGACTACGGCGTCTCGCTGGTGTTCGGCGCGTGGCTCGCACTCGCGGCCGTGCGGGCTCCCAACCGCGCAACAGGGCTCGCGACCGCGTTCTTCGCGCTCGCACTCGCACGCCCGGGCTTGACGCTGACGGGCGCCGAGCACGGCTGTGCGCTCGCAATCGGCGCAGCCTGCGGTCTCAGAACGCCGGCGCGCCGGCGACCCAGGTCTCGCGCACGAGCGCTGCCGTCCCGCTGAAGAGCACCGCCGCGGCGAGGTGGCGCGGCTCGACCGAGCGAATCTCCGGGTGCTCGAGGTCGAGCGCGACGAGATCGGCGGGAGCGCCCGCCATGATGCCCGGCGCAGCGAGCCCGAGGCTGCGGGCACCGTGCTCGGTGAGGCAGCGCCAGAGCGACGGCGCCGGCCCCGCGTCGCCGTCGGCCACGAGCACGTTGCGCCGCCCGCTCTGCCTGCGTGCGCAGCCCTCGGTCTCGCGGGCCTCCTCGAACGGATCGAGGCGCACGTTGGAATCGGCGCCGAACGACACCGGCACGCCGCGTTGCCACAGCTCGGCGGCCGGCAGGAAGCCGTCGCCCAGGTTGGCCTCGGTGGTCGGGCAGGCGCACACGGTCGACCCGGTCTGCGCGAGCAGGTCGAGTTCGCCCGGTGAGACGTGCGTGGCATGCACGACCGTCGACGACGGCCCGAGCGCGCCGCAGCTGTGCAGGTGCTCGATCGGTCGCAGGCCGAACTCCTCGAGCGACTCAGCCACCTCGCGCGGCTGCTCGGCGGCGTGAATGTGCAGCGGATAGCCCGTGCCGGACGCGTGCCGCGCGATCTCGGCGAGCCAGTCGGCGGGCACGGCCCGCAGCGAGTGCGGCGCGTACCCGACTGTCACCAGCGGATCGCCCGCGACGGCGGCTGCAAGGCGCTCGACCCTGCCCAGGTATGCCTCGACGCTGCGGTCGCAGAAGCGCCGCTGGCCGGCCGTCGGCCCGCGACCGGCGCCGCCGCGCGCGTAGGCGGCCATCAGCAGCACGATGCGCACGCCGGCGGCGCGGGCGCCCTCGATCACGGCGAGCGCGAGCTCGTTGGGCTCCTCGTAGGGCGTCCCGTCGGACCGGTGGTGGACGTAGTGGAACTCGCCGACGGCCGTGTAGCCGGCACGGCGGCCCGCGTCGAAGCACTCCTCCGCGACCGCGCGCATGCCGCGCGGATCGAGAGCCTCGGCGGCCGCGTACATGGACTCGCGCCACGACCAGAAGTCGTCCCCGGGCGCGGCGGGGTCGCGCACCTCGACCCGGCCGCGCAGATGGCGCTGGAAGGCGTGCGAGTGCCCATTGACGAGGCCCGGCGCGAGTAGCCGCCCCGGCAGCCGGATGACGTCGTCCCGCTCCCCCACCCCGGCCGCATCGACGACGGCGGTGATCTGCCCGCCGTCCAGCTCGACGGCAACGCCCCCGCGCACGGCCCCGCCCGGCTCGACCACCAGATCGGGCAGCAGCAGCGCGCGGCTCACGGCAGCATCGGCAGGTCGAGACCGCGCTCCCGCGCCGTCTCGCGCGCCAGCGCATAGCCCGCATCGGCGTGCCGCATCACGCCCGTGCCGGGGTCGTTCGTGAGCACGCGCTGGACGCGCAGCGCGCCCTCGTCACTGCCGTCGGCGACGACCTGCACGCCGGAGTGGATGGAGCGTCCGATGCCCACGCCGCCGCCGTGGTGGACGGCGACCCAGGCCGCGCCCGAGGAGACGCCGAGCAGCGCGTTCAGGATGGGCCAGTCGGCGATCGCGTCCGAGCCGTCCATCATCCCCTCCGTCTCGCGGTAGGGCGACGCCACCGAGCCCGAGTCGAGGTGATCGCGACCGATCACGATCGGGGCGCTCACCTCGCCCGAGCGCACGAGCTCGTTGAAGCGCAGGCCCGCGCGGTGCCGCTCGCCGTAGCCCAGCCAGCAGATGCGCGCCGGCAGGCCCTGGTAGGCGATGCGCGTGCGCGCCAGCTGCAGCCAGCGCTGCAAGTGCTGGTTCTCGGGGAACAGCTCCCCCACGGCGGCGTCGGTGGCGGCGATGTCGCCGGGATCGCCCGAGAGCGCCGCCCAGCGGAAGGGCCCCGTGCCGGTGCAGAACAGGGGGCGGACGTAGGCCTCGACGAACCCCGGGTACGCAAAGGCCTGCTCGAAGCCGCCCGTACGGGCCTCAGCGCGCAGGCTGTTGCCGTAGTCGAACACCTCGCACCCGCGCTCCTGGAACTCGACCATGGCGGCGCAGTGACCGGCCATCGAGGCGCGCGAGAGCTCGATGTAGCGCTCTGGATCGCTCCCGCGCAACTCGGCCGCGTCGTCCAGAGAGAGCCCGTCGGGCACGTAGCCGCCCAGCGGATCGTGAGCGCTCGTCTGGTCGGTGACGATGTCGGGCGCGTAGCCGCGCTCGAGCAGCGCCCGGAACACGTCGCCCGCCGAGCCGACGAGCCCGATCGAGCGCCCGTCGCCGGCCGCGCGCGCCTCCTCGGCTTCGCGCAGGGCTGCCTCGAGGTCGGGCGCTACCAGGTCGAGATAGCGCTGCTCGACGCGGCGCTCGAGGTGATGCGCGTCGACGTCCACGACGAGGCAGACGCCGTCCAGCATCGTCACGGCGAGCGGCTGGGCGCCGCCCATGCCGCCGCAGCCGGCCGTGAGCACGACGCGGCCGCGCAGCGAGCCGTCGTAGCGCTTGCGCGCGACCGCCGCGAAGGTCTCGAACGTGCCCTGGAG
>JALYLC010000110.1 GCA_030774435.1 Actinomycetota bacterium | reverse complement strand
CAGTGAACCCCGCGCTGACCGCCATGGCGAATGCCCTGCGCGTCGGCGATCACCTGATGGAGCGGCTCGGCGCCCGCACGGCCGAGGCGCAGGAGGCGATGGCACGATGAAGCTCACGACACTCGCCGACGGGATCGGCAAGGGCGTCGTCGCCGGCGTCGCCGGGACGGCCGCGATGACCGTCTCGAGCACGCTCGAGGCGAAGCTCCGCGGCCGCCCATTCTCGACCGCGCCGGCCAAGGCCGCGACGAAGGCGCTTGGGATCGAGCAGTTCGACGACGGCGCCGCCTATGCCCGCTTCAGCAACCTCGTGCACTGGGGCTACGGCACCGGCTGGGGCGTCGCCCGCGGGCTGATGCGCTCGCTTGGCGTTGCGCCGCGGTTCGCGACACCGGCGCACTTCGCGGCACTCTGGGGCAGCGCGCTGTACTCGCTGCCGAAGTACGAGGTCGCCCCGCCCGTCACGGAGTGGGAGGGGGAGGACATTGCGATCGACGTCTTCCACCACCTGGTCTACATCTGCACCACGGCGCTCGCGTTCGAGTTCCTCATGCGCGACGCCTGAACGATCCTCGCACCTGACAGGTCGTCGAGCGGAAGCGGCGGACCTCCCGGCACTATCGGGGGGCCGCCGCTCTGCGTTGCCGCCCGCGCTACGCGATCGCCTCGTCGAACGCCACCTCGTACACGTCGACTGACGCCCGCCGGCCGCGTATCTCCTCGGGGATCTCGTCCCCCATCGCCTCGAATCCCGCCTCCGCCGCCGCGATCGCAGCGCGGTCGTCGAAGAACGTGACGAAGAGGCGGTGGCCGTCGCCGACCAGCACCATCACCCGGCGGCACCCTTCGGGCAGTTGTGGGCCGCTCCCGGACCTCTGCTCCTCGCCGATCGCACGCACCCTCTCCTCGTCGCCGCCCTCGTGCCGTGTCACGCGAGCAAACACGCGAATCGCCTCCTCTGGGTCGGATTGGCTGGAAGCATCCGCCGCGCTGCGGCCCTGGTCAAGCAGAAGAGGACGCAACGTGCGTTGCGTCCCCTTCTGCGACTCGGGTGGGACCCCCAGATCGCCAGCTCAAGCGGCCAAGCACACGCGGCGTGTGCCACTTGGCCGATTTGAGCACGGCGGATCAGTGGTGCGCGGGCACCATGCCGCTGGCCTTCAGGGCCTCCCACTCGCGCTTCGCCGCGGCGGTGGTCGGGTCGAAATCGGCCTTGATGCGTATCGAAAGCTCCTGCATGTCCTCCCAGAGCTGATACGGAGACGGCCGGCCCCAGAACCAGTACCCGACGTAGGCCTTCTCGATCTTCAGGCCGGGCGAGAGCAGCAGCGTGTGCGGCACGTTGGCGTCGTGGAGCTCGTCGGTGTACTCCCTGATGTCGAGCGCGGACTGCATCTCGAGGTCGCTGTCGGCGAGCCACGTCCAGTGCGCGCCGGTCGAGATCTTCAGTTTGAAGACGTCGTGCAGGCCGTTCGGCAGCACTGTCACGAGCTGCGTAAAGGCGACCGAGCACCATTCGTAGACCTTCAGCATTTCCCGTTGATGCTGGCGCTCACGCGGGCAGTGCTCGCCACGCCCGAGCATCAGCACCATGATGTCGTCGCCCTGCAGGTCGGACAGGCGGTGCATATCCCCGTTCTCGTCGGGCAACTCGAAGTCGTGCAGGATCGTCCCGACCTTTACCTTGCTCATCGTCTCTCCCTTGTTCATTCGGGCCGAATGCCCGGAATCTCGAGGCGCAGGCGATACACGCTCGTCAGCGCCGTGACATAGAGGGTTCGGCCGTCGGCGTCGCCCCAGGCGAGGTTGTGCGGGGTCTCGGGCAGCTTCAGCGTGCCGAGTCGCTCGCCCTCCGGCGAGAGCACCCAGATGCCGCCAGGCCCGCAGACGTAGAGGTTGCCCATGCGATCGACCTTGATCCCGTCGATCGCATCCTCGGCATCGGGCGCGGTCATGTCGAAGAACACCGAGCCCTCGCCCGAGTCGGGGTCATAGCGCATCACGACGATGCGCTCGAAGTCCCAGTTGCCGACGTAGAGCCAGCGCTCGTCCGGCGAGAACGCGAGGCCGTTCGGCCCGAGCAGCTCGGATGTGAGCAGCGAGACCTCTCCGTCGCGCGCGCGGAAGACGCCGCTGAAGCCGAGCTCGCCGTCGGCCGGATCGGCCAGTCCGAAGGGCGGGTCGGTGAAGTAGAGCGTCCCGTCCGAGCGGTAGACGAGGTCGTTGGGCGAGTTGAGCCGCTTGCCCTCGTAGCCGTCGGCCATGACCGTGATGTCGCCGTGCGGGTTGACGCGCACGATGCGGCGGTTGCCGTGCTGGCAGATGGTGAGCAGCCCGGCGGGCGAGAAGGTCAGACCGTTCGAGCCGGGCTGGTGGTAGTGGCCGATGTCGGTGCCCGTGTACCCGCTCTTGGAGCGGAACACGGTCACGGCGCCGTCCTTCCAGCGGTAGATCGCGTTCGTGTTCGGCGAGCTGAAGAGCAGCGCGCCGTCCACGGCCCAGACGGGTCCCTCCGTGAACTCGAAGCCGCCGGCGATTCGCTCGAGCGCGCTCTCGGCTGGCAGGATCCCACTGAGGTCGCCCTCGACCTGGAGCTCAGCCAGCCAGGCAACCGGCGCGCGCTCGGTGGCATAGAAGTCCAGCGTCGCCGTGCGCATCCAGATGTAGTTGTGGGGCGAGGCCGAGATCGGCCCGTTGATGCCGAAGACCGCGATGGAGAACGTCTCGCCGGCCTTGGCGTCACGCGTCAGCACGACCCGGTTGGGCGCATTGAAGCCACCGACCGCACGGCCACCGGTGTCTCCGATCGCCACCGGCAGCGCGCCGTTCACCCAGACCTCGGCGTAGTCGTCGATCACGACCTCGAAGACGACGGTCGAGCCGGCCGGGTCGAAGTCGCCCACCCGCTCGGGGATCGTGAGGTCGATCTCGTACCAGTTGAAGCAGACACGTCCATTGGCGAGGCGCAGCTGCGTCTCGCTGGGGCTGAGGTTGCGCGTCACCCCGTCACGCACGACGTCGTAGGTGCGGTTCGGGACCCGCCCGGGCCCCAGCGGATCCTCCGCCGAGCCGAGCGCGACGAAGTCGATCTCCTCGACCTTCGCGTCGGAGTATCGCCACCGCCCGCCGACGAGGGCGGCGCCCTCGTCGGTTTGCAGATCGACGATGGAGTCGGGTCGCCCGGCCAGCAGCTCGGGCGGGCCTGGCAGGGCCGTCGCGAGGTTGATGGCCTCGGTCGCAGCCATCTCAGGCCTCAACCTTGACCGGCTCGCGGCTCATGCTCGCGGTCTGGACAGCGGCGGCGCCGAGCTCGGCGAGCGCATTGTCCTCGGGCGCCGAGGAGGCGCCG
>JALYLC010000109.1 GCA_030774435.1 Actinomycetota bacterium | reverse complement strand
GGCCGAGGGCGCGCCCGTCTGGGAGCAGACCGAGCGCATCGCGGACGAGGTCTGGGAGAAGGAGTTCTTCCTCTACATCGGACGCCATCTCGGCATGCCGGTGTGCCTCGAGGGGGCGCTGAAGCTGAAGGAGATCAGCTACATCCCGACCGACGCGTACGCTGCCGGCGAGATGAAGCACGGGCCGATCGCCCTCCTCTCCGAGGACACCCCGGTCGTCGCGGTCATGAACGACTCGCACGTCTACGACAAGGTCGTCTCGAACGTGCAGGAAGTGCGCGCGCGCGGCGCCCGCGTGATCGCCGTGATCACCGAGGGCAACGCGGAAGCTCACCACCACGCCGACTGGACGCTGCCCATCCCGCGCACCGAGCCCGAGCTCGCACCGATCCTGGCGTCGCTGCCGCTGCAGATCCTGGCCTACCGCATCGCCAGCCGGCGCGGTCTGCCGATCGACCAGCCGCGGAACCTCGCGAAGACCGTCACAGTGGAGTAGCGATGCCTGCGGAACTGCGGCGCCGCATGGCGGAGTTGCCGTTCCGCGAGCTCTACGAGGTCGGCGGCTCGCTGCGCGACGAGTTGCTCGGACGGGAGCCCAAGGACATCGACTTCCTCGTGCGGGGACACGGCGTCGAGGAGCTGCTCACGCTCTGCCGCCAGTACGCCAAGGCGGACGAGCTGCGCGTCGCCGGCCGCCTCGTGGGCGTCCGCTTCTGGCCGTCTTGGGGGCCGCGCGAGGGAATCGAGATCGTCCCGCCGCGCCGCGAGAGTCCGATCGCGCCGGGCGATCCGGAGTACACGGGCAACCCGCACACCGATTTCCGCATCGAGCCGGATCCCGAGCTGCCGGTGCGCGACGACCTCGAGCGCCGCGATTTCACGGTCAACGCGATCGCGCGGAACGTCCGTACGGAGGAGTGGATCGATCCCTTCGGCGGCCGCGAGGACCTGCGCGCGGGACTGCTGCGCGCCGTGCACCCGACGGCGTTCCGCGACGACCCGCTGCGCATCCTCCGCGGCGTCGCGCGCTGCAGCCTGGACGGGCTGGAGCCCGATGCGATCACGCTCGAGCTCATGACCGAGGCCGCGCCGCGCATCGCCGAGCTGTCGGCCGAGCGCGTTCGCGAGGAGCTCGAGCGAGCGTTCGCCGGTCCCGGCGTCGCCGATGCGCTGCGGCTGGCGCGGGACGTGGGCGCGCTGGCAGTCGCGCTGCCCGAGTGGGCTGTGTGCATCGGCTTCGACCAGGGGTCGGCCACGCAGGCCTACACGCTCGACGAGCACAGCCTGCACGTCCTCGGGGCCGCGGTGCATGACCATGCAGGGCGCGAGCCGCGCCTGGCCGCGTTCTGGCACGACGTCGGCAAGCCCAGCGCTCCCGGCGCGCGCCAGCACGCCGAGGCCGGAGCGCACATCGCGCGCGCTGCGATGCGTCGCCTGACCTACGACAACGACACGGTGGCGACGGTCACGGAGCTGGTGCGCGAGCACTCCTACCACGAGGACCGCGAGCCCTCCGCGCACTCTGCGCGCGTCTTCCTCGCCCGCGTCGGTCGCGAGCGAGCGCGCGACCTGCTCGCACTGCGCCGCTGGGATCGCATCGGCCGCGGCGTGCCGATCCCGCCCGAGAGGGTCGCCGCGCGCGAGCGCTTCGAGGCGCTCGTCGAGGAGGAATGGGCGCAGCCGGTCGCCTTGGCCGACCTGGCGTTGCGCGGTGACGACCTCATAGCGGCAGGGGTGCCCGAGGGCCCCGCGATCGGCGCGACGCTGCGGCACGTGCTCGCGGCAGTCGTCGATGAGCCGTCGCTCAACGAGCGCGAGACGCTGCTGCGCCTCGCCCGCGAGATCCCTCAATCGATCGACTAGCATCGAGCCCGTGCTCGTCGGCATGGACCTGATCGAGATCGACCGCATCGCGCGCGCCCTCGAGCGGCCCCGCTTCCGCGAGCGCGTCTACACCGAGGCCGAGCGCGCTTACTGCGACTCCAAGG
Source organism: Actinomycetota bacterium (assembly GCA_030774435.1). GTDB lineage: Bacteria > Actinomycetota > Thermoleophilia > Gaiellales > JALYLC01 > JALYLC01. The sequence continues at coordinate 232 of JALYLC010000109.1, read as the reverse complement.
CGAACCCCGCGCAGAGCTACGCCGCGCGCTTCGCCGGCAAGGAGGCGGTCGGCAAGGCGCTCGGCTGCGGCGTCGACTTCTCGTGGCGAGAGATCGAGATCGTCGGGCGCCCCAAGCCGTCGGTCAAGCTCACCGGCCGCACGCTCGCCTTCGCGGAGAAGCGCGGTCTGACAGTCGCCGACCTCTCCATGACGCACTCGAAGGGCGTGGCGGGAGCCGTCGCGCTCGTGGA
>JALYLC010000108.1 GCA_030774435.1 Actinomycetota bacterium | reverse complement strand
CCGGTGCTCTCCCGAGTGTGCGCTTCGTCCCGGACGGCGGTGTGCGCGCGCTGCTCGACCAGGTGCTCTCGCAGCACTGCGCAGCCGCGTTCGGCGATCGCGCACCCGCACTGCGCGCGCTCTGCGGTCTGCTCGGCATCGACGAGGTCACGACCTGATGGCCGACGCAGTCGTGATCGGCGGCGGCATCCTCGGCGCCTGTACCGCGCTGCACCTGCGCGAGCGCGGAGTCGCCGACGTGGTGCTGCTCGAGAGCTCCCATGCGCTCGGCCAGGAGACGACCAACGCCGGAGCCGGGTTCGTCGGCTACTGGGCCGGCGAGCTCGAAGCGGAGCTCGCGGCCTACGGCATGGACTTCTACGACCGTGTCCAGGACGAGGCCGGCCAGGACATCGGCGTGCGCCGTACCGGACTGCTGTTCCCGGCCATCTCCGAGACCGGGCGCGCGATGCTGCAGCAGGAGTACGAGCGAGAGCTGGCCTTTGCGCCCGAGGTGGAGCTGCTGGACGCCGACGAGACCTGCCGGCGAGCGCCGATTCTCGCGCGCCCCGCCATCTACGGTGGCCTCTACCAGCCGGACGCGCACCAGGTGGACACGCGCCGGGTGATGTTCGCGCTGGCGCGGCGGCTCGAGTCGGCGGGCGTCGACGTGCGCTGTGGCACGACGGCTGAGCGAGTCGGGGTGGCCGGTGGCCGCGTGACGTCCGTCGACACCTCGGCCGGCGAGATCCCGGCAGGGGTCGTCGTCAACGCCGCCGGCGCCGCGGCCGAGAGCCTCGCGCGGCGCAACGGCCTGCGGCTCGGTGCGGTGCCCCTGCTCGAGTCGCGCTTCGTGACGGAGCCGCTCGCGGGCGTCGTCGATTCGCTGCCGATGCTCCTCTTCTTCGAGCGCGACCTGCTGTATGCCCGCCCGCAGAACGGCGGGCTGCTGATCGGGGCGATCGAGCGCTCGATCGGCGCACATGATCGCGTGGCACTCGACGCGCCGCCGCCGCGCGGCTCGGATCTGCCGCTCCACGCGCTGCAGGACCACGAACGGCTGGCGCGCGCCTGCGCCGACCTGATTCCGGCACTCGCCGACTTTCGCGTCGCGGATCGCGCGAGCGGCCTGCCGGCCTGGACGCCGGACGGCCGCCACATCCTGGGCGAGGCGCCGGGCATCGCCGGGTACTTCGTCGCCGCCGGCGACAACGAGTGCTGCGTGACGCACGGCCCCGGGCTGGCGCGCCTGGCCGCCGAGCTGATCGTCGAGGGCAGCACGGACGCGGACATCTCGCCCTACCGCGTGGGGCGCTTCGCGGAGATGCCCGACGACGAGTTGCAGCGCGCCGCCGAGGCGCAGTACCTCGCGCGCCATCCGCCGGACGACGGCAGTGCACCGACGCCATTCGGCATCGAGCTCTGATCAGGCGGAATCGCGCAGCATGAGCTCGACCGGGAACTCGAGCCTGGCCTCCACCGGGCTCTCGCCCTCCAGCGCGTCGATCAGATTCTGGGCGGCCGCGCGGCCCATCTCATAGCCGGGCGTGCGCACGGTCGTCAGCGGCGGGTCGACGAACTCGGCGAAGTCGAAGTTGTTGAAGCCCGTGACCGCCACGTCGGCGGGCACGCGCAGCTTGCGACGGCGCAACTCCTGCAGCACGCCGAGGGCGAGCAGGTCGTTGCCGCACATGATCGCCGTGGGAGGCTCGTCGAGCCGCAGCAACTGATCGACGAGCGAGGGGCCGAGTTGCGTCCCCCACGTGCCCTCGAAGAGCTCGAGCGCGGGATCGACCTCGATGGCCGCCGCCGCCAGGGCGTCGAAATAGCCGAGACGCCGCTGCTCGATCATGGGCCAGGGGACGCGCGCGGCGACGAACGCGATGCGGCGATGCCCGCGCGAGAGCAGGTGCTCCGTCAGCCGCCGCGCGCCATCGCGGTCGGCCGCGGTCAGCGACGTGATCGTGGGAGCCGGGTCGACGTGCTCGAAGACGACCGCGCGCGCACCGAGCGCGATCACGCGCTCCACGTACCAGCGCCGCAGCTCGGGCTCGCCCGAGAGGAACAGGAAGGCGCCGTCCGCGCGGTGCTCGAGCAGCGGCGTCAGGAGTGCGTCCGAGGCCTCATCCGGCCGGCCTGCCTGGATCAGCACGCCGTACCCCCGGTCGCGCGCGATGTCGCCGATGCCCGCGATGATCAGGTCGGTCATCGGGTCGGCGAGGAAGCGCGCATCCTGGTCGAGCACCAGGAACGCGACGGTGTGGGTGCGCGCCGAGCGCAGGCCGCGGGCGGCCGAGTTGGGGTGGTAGCCGAGTGCCGTCATCGCCGAGGAGACGCGGTCGCGCGTCTCCTCGGTCATGAGGTGGGTACGGCCGTTGACGAGGTTCGAGACGGTCTGCGCGGAGACTCCCGCGCGCGCCGCCACGTCGCGCATCGTCGGGCGTTGTCGTCCCTGGCGCGTCACGCCTGTCGCTTCCCCCAAACGCTTTACTTGAACGCAAAAGCACGTCAGTATAGGCGGCCCGGAAAGAGCCATGCACGAAGGAGCAACCCAGGTGCAGATGGACGGAAAGGTCGCAATCGTCACGGGTGCCGGCACGGGGATCGGCCGCGCGATCGCGCTGCGCCTGGGCGCCGCCGGCGCGCTCACGCTGTGCGCCGACATCGACGAGGCGGCCGCTGGCCGCACCGCCGAAGAGATCGGCGCCGCGGGCGGCCGCGGCGAGGGCGTCCGCTGCGATGTCTCGAGCGCGGAGGACATGGATCGCCTCGTGGAACGGGCCGCGGAACTGGGCGGCCCGCACGCGCTCGTCTCGAACGCGGCCATCCAGTACGAGCACCTGCTGATCGACACGCCGCCCGACGACTGGGACCTTGTGCTCGCCGTCAACCTCAAGAGCGTCTACCTCGGCGCGCGCGCCGTGATTCCGCACATGCGGCGCTTGGGCGGCGGGTCGATCGTCAACATGGCGTCGGTCAACGGCTTCTGGGTGGAGCCGGCGCTGGCGGCCTACTGCGCGGCCAAGGGCGGCGTGATCAACCTCACCCGCGCGATCGCGCTCGAGAACGGGCGCTACCAGATCCGCTGCAACTGCATCTGCCCGGGCTACATCGACACGGGCATGGCGCAGCGCTACTTCGAGATCCAGGACGACCCCGAGGCCGCCCGCGTCGTGGCCGGCAACATGCACGCACTCGGCCGCGTCGGCAGGCCCGAGGAGGTCGCTGCGATGGCGCTCTTCCTGTGCTCGGACGAGTCGAGCTTCTGCACGGCCCAGCCGTTCATCGTCGACGGCGGGCTCTCGGCCGGCGTCTCCGCGGGCGCCGACCTCTAAGAGCGCATTTGCGCTCTAAGAGCGCATTTCTAAATGATCGTGGTGTCTGGAGCGGCTGGATCGGCCTGCAGTCGATTGCCAGGGCGCGCATGTCGTGAGCCTGGGTTCGCTGCGTGGTGGGGTGCGCCCCGGCAATTGACTTCCGTCCGACCCGGGCGCTCGCTCGCTGCGCGAGGCGGGCCCGGGGCGTCGCAGGGACGCCGGCCGGCTCTGATATGGATGGTGGTTTGTCAAGCGGGTATGCGGTGGCGGGCCGGTTGGCCGAGTGGGTGGGGTGGATGGGCGCGGTTGTCGTGGCGGCGCGAGGCCGGAGGGGCGCGACTGCATGGTCAGCCTGACATACGAGGGCTGGCTACCTCATGACCATCGTTTCGTCGCTGGCTCGCAGTCTTGAAACGGGCGCTGC
>JALYLC010000107.1 GCA_030774435.1 Actinomycetota bacterium | reverse complement strand
ACCGGGGCCAGGGGGAAGGCGGTGGCGCCGGCATTCAGCGCGAGCTCGCGGCCGGGCGGGTATGTCGTCCGGGCGAGCACCGCAGGCGCCGCGCCGGCGGCCTTCGCGCTCGTCAACGAGGCGTCGTCTCGGTGAGCGCGCCTCCCGTCCTCACGGCGAGGAAGCTGCGGCCCGCCGATCTGGCCCGGGTGGCAAGCGTCGGCCTGCGCACGCGCCGCCTGCGCGCGGCGCTGTCGGCCCTCGGGATCGCGATCGGCGTGGCCGCGATCGTCGCAGTGCTCGGCCTCTCGTCGTCGTCGCGCGCGGGTCTGCTCGCCCAGATCGACCGCCTCGGGACGAATCTCCTCACCGTGACCGCCGGTCAAACGTTCTTCGGCGGCACCGCCGAGCTTCCGCTCGCCGCACCCGCGATGATCGGCCGCATCGCGCCGGTCACGCAGGTCGCCGATACCGGGAGCACGAGCGCGTCGGTCTACCGCAGCCCCCTGATCCCTGCGGTCAACACGAACGCGCTCACCGTCCAGGCGGCGAGCCTCGACCTCCTGCCGGTCGTCGGCGCAGAGGTCGTGCGAGGCGCCTACCTCAACGCAGCCACCGCCGGAGAGCCGGTGGCGGTGCTGGGCGCGGCAGCCGCCGAGCGCCTCGGCATCGAGCGGATCTACCGCGGCGAGCGGATCTGGCTGGGCGGCCAGTGGTTCTATGTCGCCGGGATCCTCAGCTCGGCAGTGCTGGCGCCCGAGATCGACACCTCCGTGCTGGTCGGCTTTCCCGCCGCCAAGACCTACCTCGACTTCGACGGTCATCCGACGACGATCTACGTGCGCTCGCAGACCAGCCAGGTCGCGGCCGTGCAGTCGGTGCTCGCCGCGACGGCCAACCCGGAGTCCCCCAACGAGGTGAACGTCAGCCAGCCGTCGGCCGCTCTGGTCGCACGGGCCGAGGCCCAGAGCGCCCTCAACAGCCTCTTCCTCGGGCTCGGCGCCGTCGCCTTGCTCGTCGGCGCAGTCGGCGTCGCGAACATCATGGTCATCTCCGTCCTGGAGCGCCGCTCCGAGATCGGCCTGCGCCGTGCGCTCGGAGCGACCAGGGGCCAGATCCGCACGCAGTTCCTGTGCGAGGCGGTGCTCCTGTCGCTGCTCGGAGGAGTCGCGGGCGTGGTCTTCGGCGTCCTCGCGACGGCCGGCTACGCGCTCACCAGAGATTGGGCGATCGTCGTGCCGGCGGTCGCCTGGGCGGGCGGCCTCGGCGCCGCGCTGGCCATCGGTGGGATCGCCGGCCTCGCTCCGGCCGTGCGCGCCGCGCGGCTCACGCCGACCGACGCGCTGCGATCGGTCTGACCAGTGTTCAAGCCGCCGGAGCGTACTGCCGATATCAAACGGTGCTTCGGAGCCGCCTGACGCCCCGTCCAGCAGCGAGTGACGGCGAATCGTTTGCACACCCTCGCACGATCTCGTGGCTGGGGACGACGGCGTTGGCGATGGGCGGGAGCAATCAGAGCTTGTTCCTGATCGGCGCGCTGGTGATCAGTCAGGGCAGCGCTGCGATTCCGCTGCTTGCCCTGGGCCTGGTGCTGAGCTGGTTTGCGCTGCCTGGGTGGACGGAACTGGTGCTGATGTGGCCCCAGCGGGTGGGTGGCATCGCGGCCACGTGCGCGGAGGCGTTCCGGCCGTATAGCCCCGTGCTCGCGAACCTGACGGGCGTCTGTTACTGGTGGGGGTGGATTCCGACGTGCGGGCTCACCGCGATCCTTTCGGCCTCCGCGCTGCATCAGTGGTATCTGCCGGGCGTGCCCGTCCACCTGCTGGCGATCGCGCTCGTACTCACGTTCACGGCGGTCAACCTCTGCGGCGTCCGCTGGGTGTCACGGCTGGCTGTGCCGATCGCGTTCGGCTCGGCGCTGCTCGCGCTGCTCTCGGCAGTCGTGCCAGTCGTGGCCGGCAGCGTCGACTGGCAAGCGGCGTCGACGTTTCACCTGACGACGCCGTTCGCCGGGGTTTTCGGCGGCTTCACGAGCGCGATGGCGGGCCTCTATCTGATTGGCTTCGCCGCTCCGGCCTTCGAAGCGGCGGCGTGTCACGTTGGTGAGACGATCGACCCGGAGAGGAATGTGCCGCGCGCGATGTTCGCGGCCGCGGGAATCGCCACGCTCTACTTCGTCGTGCTTCCGGTGGTGTGGCTGGGCGTCCTCGGCCCTCAGGCGATCGAGGGCGAGCTGATGCGGACGCTGGGCCCGACATTCGCTCCGTTGCTCGGCGGCTTGGCCCGTGGGGCGGCGATCTGGTTCATGGTGCTGAACATGTTCCACGGCACGCTGCAGCCGCTCGCCGGCGCATCGCGCACGCTCTCGCAGCTCTCCGAAGACGGCCTGCTGCCGCGCAGCCTCGCGCGCCGAACGCGCACGGATGCACCCTGGGTCGCGACGCTGCTCACAGCCGGAATGTCGATCATCTTCCTGCTCTCGGACGATCCTCCGTGGGTCATCGCCGCAGCGAACTTCGCCTACCTGATCGGCATCGGCCTGCCGAGCGTCGCGGTCTGGCTGCTGCGCAAGAACGCGCCTGAGATGCGCCGGCCCTACCGCGCCCCGCGCGGCACGATCGGCCTCGGTCTCGTCGCGGCCGCGGCCTGGCTCGTCTCGACGCTGTTTGGCTTCGAGCAGTTCGGACTCCCGACCGTGCTCTTGAGCATGGCGCTCGCATACGCGGGTACCGCGCTGTACGCCTGGCGCCGGGTGACGGATCTGCGGCGCGAAGGGAAGCATTCCGGCGCCATGCGATCGCTCCACGTCAAACTCACCGGCGCGATGCTGCTCGTGATGGCGCTCGACGCCGCGGGCTACCTGCTCGCGGTCACCCACGTGCACGGCGATGCCCCGCTGCGGGTGATCCTCGAGGACACGTTCGTCGCAGTCGCGATCCTGACGATCAGCGTCGGCCTCATCTTGCCCGGCATGATCGCGAGCTCGGTGAGCGAGGTCTCGGACGCCGCCAACCGCCTCGCGACGCGCACCGTGGCAGACCTCACCCGCGCGATGCAGGCGCTCGGCCGCGGCGAGCTCGCGGCCGCGCACGCGCGTACCGACATCGAGCCTGTCACGGTGCGCAGCCGCGACGAGGTCGGACGCATGGCCGAGAGCTTCAATCTCATGCAGGTCGGGATCGCGAACGCCGCGGGCGCGCTCGACGGCGCGCGAGAGGGCTTGCGCGACGCCCAGGAGCGGCTCGAGCAGACCGTCGCCCAGCAGGCCGCGATCGCCGCGCTCGGGCGACGCGCACTCGAGGGCGGAGAGCCCGCCGACCTGATGCGGGAAACGGTGGCCATGCTCCGTCGCGTGCTGCACGTGCAATCCGCCACCGTGATGGAGCATCGCGATGACGGCTCAACGCTCGTCCGCGCCCGCGAACGTACGCCGGCGAAGGACGCGCCCGACACGCACCGCGCCGGCACGACGATCGTGATCCGCGGCGCGACCGCCGCCTTCGGCACGCTCGAGATCGACCCGGGCCCGGCACGCACCCTGACGTCCGAGGAACTCGACTTCCTCGACGCGATCGCGAACGTGCTCGCCGACGCGGTCGCCCGCCGAACCGCGGAGCAGGAACTGCGCCATCAAGCACGCCACGACCCGCTCACCGGGCTCCCGAACCGCCTGCTCTTCGTCGACACCGTGACGCGCGCCCTCGCGGAGGCCGCGCGCAGCGAGCATCTGACGGCCGTGCTGTTTCTCGACATCGACGGGTTCAAGATCGTGAACGACAGTCTCGGCCATGCCGTCGGCGACGAACTGCTGCAAGATCTCGCGCAACGGCTCGCCGCCTCGCTGCGCCCCGGCGACGCGATCGCCCGCTTCGGCGGCGACGAGTTCGTGATCCTGTGCGAAGACGCTCGAGACGCACGCACCGCCGTCCTGATGGCCGAGGACATCGAGGCGACGATCGCGCGCCCGATCGTGATGGGCGGCGTCGAGCACGCCGTCTCCGCCAGCCTCGGCATCGCACTCGCCCATCCACCGGCCCCCGGCGCCCCGCCGCGTACAGCAGAGGACATGATCCGGGAGGCAGATGCCGCGATGTACCGCGCCAAGGAGCGCGGCCGCGGCGGGGTGGAGCTCTACGACGAAGTGATGCGAGCGACTGCAACCAGCAGGCTCCGGCTCGAAGCAGAGCTTCGGCACGCCGTCGAGAACGACGAACTGCGGCTGGTCTACCAGCCGATCGTCTCGCTCGCAGACGGATTCATCGTCGGTCTAGAGGCACTCGTCCGCTGGCAGCACCCCGTGCGCGGCCTGCTTGCTCCCGAGGAGTTCATCGCCGTCGCAGAAGAGACCAGCGCGATCATCCCGATCGGACGATGGGTCATCCACGAGGCCTGTCGCACCGCCGCCTCCTGGCGCGACCAGAGCCCCAGCGCCCCGGCACCCGCCGTCTCCGTCAACCTCTCCCTGCGCCAGGTCGGCAACTCGCAACTCACCGCCGACATCAGCGAGGCGCTCACCGCGAGCCGCCTCTTACCAGGCTCCCTGCACCTCGAGATCACCGAGAGCGCACTCATGGAGGACACCGCCGCAAACCGCGCGACCCTCCTCAGAATCAAGGCGCTCGGCGTCACGCTCGTGCTGGACGACTTCGGTACCGGCTACTCGTCCCTCGCGCACCTCAGGCGCTTCCCGATCGACACCCTCAAGATCGACCGCAGCTTCGTCCAGGGCCTCGACGGCTCCGACACCGACTCCACGATCGTCGCAGCGATCATCAACATGAGCCGCGGGCTCCGCCTCAAAGTCATCGCAGAAGGCATCGAAACAGCCGCACAATCCGCACGGCTGCGCCAACTGGGCTGCGAGCTCGGGCAAGGCTACTACTACGCCCTTCCGCTTCCCGGAGACCACATCACCGCCCTGCTCGGGACCAGCCTTCCCGCACCGGTGACACTCGCCGCCTAGCTACCGTGAGATCCAGAGCTCGGCAGCCGACTCGAGGCGATTGGCGACCTGCTCGAGGCTCGTCGCGAGCTCCGCGGCATGCTCCGTGAGCACGTCTGCTACGACCATGGCGACAGCCAGCTCGTCCTCGTAGTCGCACTCGGGACAACGCCGCTCGAGCAGCACTCCGGCCTCTCCGAACGGATGGCAGCACTCGATCTGGATCAGCGGGCTTTCGCACGCAGGACACGAGACCAGTTGCCGCCCGGTGCTCACGATCCGTCGGTGCCTCAAATGCTGGCGAACGAAACATCCCTGCTGACGCTAGGCGGCGAGCACGTCCGCGGCGAGACGCAGGTCGGCGACGAACTCGTCCATGCGGGCCTTCCGCGCGTCGTCCGGAGCGCGCAGGATCGAGGAAGGATGGACGGTGGCGACGATCGCAGGCAGGCCGGGCGGCACGTCGCGCACGATGCCGCGCTCGCGCGTCACGCTGAAGCCGGCCCCGAGCAGGGACTGCGCGGCAACCGCGCCGAGCAGCACGACCAGCCTGGGCGAGAGGAGCTCGAGCTCCGCGCGGAGCCAGGGCTGGCACGCCACGACCTGCGAGCGGAGGGGCCGCTCGTGCAGACGGCGCTTGCCCCGCTCCTTCCAGCGGAAGTGCTTCACCGCATTGGTCAGGTAGACGCGACTCCTGTCGATCCCGGCCCGCTCGAGCGCGGTATCCAGGGTGTGGCCCGAAGGCCCGACGAACGGACGCCCCTCGATGTCCTCGCGGTCGCCGGGCTGCTCGCCGACGAGCACGAGCTCGGCTGGCTCGGGCCCTTCGCCGAACACGGTCTGCGTGCCGCGGCGCCACAGATCGCAGCCCCGGCAACCGGACGCGGCCGTCCGCAAGCCCTTCAGGTCGGTGGCGACAGGCACGAACTGCGCGGCTCCGGGCTGCTCGTTCAGCGGCGTTGCGGCGGCGACAGGCTGATGTCCGCGTCACCGGAGGCGGCGAGTTCCGGCTCGGCGGGAGCTGGCAGTGCGGGCAGGCGGAGCACGAGCAGGGCGATGTCGTCGTCCGCCGCAGTCACGACGGCGACCTCGCGGATGAGGGTATCGGCCAGCTCGTCGGCGGACAGACCGCGGTCGGCCGAGCGGAACGCCGTCTCGAGCCGCTCGATTCCCTCGTCGATCACTCGATCGCGTCGTTCGATGACGCCGTCCGTGTAGGCCAGGAGCGTCGCGCGTCGCGGGAGTGCGACCTCCGCCTCGGAGACGGCGTCGGGCGAGGCGAAGCCGAGCGGCGGAGCCTGAGCGAGGTCGAGGCGCGTCGTGCTGCCCACGTCGTCGTCGCGCAGCAATGGCGGTGGGTGGCCCGCCGACGCGTACGTCAGGCGCCGGGAGGCCGGGTCGATCGTGATGCAGACCGCCGTCGCCATCTCGTCCTCGCCCATGTGGCGGATGAGGCGCCACATGATCTGCGCCGGCGAGGTGTGGTCGTACGCATAGGCGCGGAACGCGTTGCGCAGCTGTCCCATCAATGCGGCCGCCGCGACCCCTCTCCCGGCGACGTCGCCAACGCTGATGTGCACGATCCCGTCGGGCCGCTCCAGGACGTCGTACCAGTCACCGCCGACCTCGAGGCCCGTGCTGCCGGCCTGGTAGCGCGCCGCGGAGTCGACGTTCGGGATCGGTGGTATCGCAGACAGAAGGCTGCGCTGCAGCGTGATCGCGACCGCGTGCTCCTGCTCGTATCGCAGCCGCCGCCGGCGAGCCTGCTCGCCCAGGGCTCGCGACTCCGCGCGCGCGCGCACCAGGATCCAGGCGAGCAGCGCGAGGCCGAACAGCGCCGCTCCGATGGTGAGCGCGAGCTCGATCAAGAGGTTGCGCCGCGCGTCGCCGAAGATCTCGGAGCGGGGACGGTCGAGGATCACGCTCCACTGTGGGACCGTGGCCCGCGCGAAGGCCACGACATGTCCCGATTCGCCATCGAGCCCGGGCACGTCGGAGAGGACGCCGGAAGTCGCCTTTCCGAGCCGGCGCAGCGCCACGTTGGTGCGCGGATGCGCGAAGCCGGACAGCACCAGCTGGTTCTCGCGGTCGAGGATGGCGAGGCCGCTGTACCCGAGGTCGATCGCCCTCGTGCTGGGTTTCGGCGGCTTGACCAGCAGTGTGCCCGCGAGTACGCCGGTCACATCGCCCTCGAGATCCCGTGTCGGCAGCGCAATCACGATCACCTGGCGGTGGCTCCTGCGGGCGGTCAGGCCGGCGCTCACGAACGGCTGCCCGGTGCGGATGGCCGATCTGAAGTACGCGCGGTCGGACACGTCGGCGACCGGGCCGGGCGTCCGGCCGTTGGTACTCACGCGCACCTTGCCGGTGCCGTCGATCCAGGCGAGGCCGCCCGTGAAGAGCGTCCCGTTCTTCGGCTGCACTCGCTTGAAGTAGGCGAGCATTCCGGCCCTGTGCGAGCTCACGACGACCGGCGCTTTCGAAATCGACTGCAGCGTTGCGATCTCACCCTTGAATGCCGTGTCGAACACGGTCGCCGCGACCACGGCCTTCGCCCGCGCGTCGTTGAGATCGGTGCGCTGGGCACTCCGGTACTGTCGCCAGGCCAGCGCGCCTCCGACGGCCGCGAAGAGCACGAGGGCGACGAGCGCGAGCAGCGGCAGCCACCGGCGCGACGAGGGCGCCGCGATCTCGTCGCTGCGCAACACGCTCGATTCGCGCGCCTCAATCACAGTTGCAAGCATCGGCCGCGCCGACCTTCCGCCGGGAGTTCCACACGCTAGCGCGACCTGTTCGCGCGGGTCAAACTTCGAAACTTGAAGGCCCGGGCGAACCGTCGGCCTCGAGTCGCTCGAACGCGGCCGGGAGCGAGTGCTCGAGCCGGAGGACGTCCGCGAGCTTCACGAGCTCCAGTACCCTCTTCACGCGCTCGCTGGGTGCGGCGACGATGGCGCCCACCCCGCGCGCGTTCGCGGAGCGCACCGCACTTCTGAGCGCGTTGATCCCGCTCGAGTCGATGAACGTGAGCGCCGACAGGTCGATTGCGATGGCGTCTGTCCCCGGTCGAGCGAGCGAGGCGACTGCGCTCAGCAGCTGCGGCGCACCCGCGATGTCCAGTTCCCCCGCCACCGCGACGACCGATCGGCCGCCGCCGGCTTCAGACACGTGGAGCGAGAAGATCGGTGCCTCGGCGGCCCCGGCGTGTTGCCCTGTCACGCCGCCGGTCCCAGGTGCTGGTGCATTCGCACAACCGTTCCTGCCGCGGTCGTGCGAACCTGGACGAGGTCGCATAGATGGTTGATGAGCCAGATGCCGCGGCCACCGCCGGAGTGCGGCGGCGGCAGCGATCGGCCCACGAGCGGATCACGGAGGGCACCCGCGTCCGCTATCTCGCATACGGCGGCGTCGTCAGCCGTCCACGACCTGAGAACGCCGCGTCCTCCGCCATGGCGGATGCTGTTGGCCGCGGCCTCGTGAACGGCGAGCGAGAGGTCGGCCGCCCTGGACGCCTCGACGCCGTGCGCGATCGCCCACGCTTCGACCTCACGCCGGACGGCCGCGATGTCGGCGGCGCGGAATCGCCGCGCATGCAGATGCTCGGGCGCCGCCGGCAGCGGCCGGCCGTCGCTCCCCTCGATGCCGGCCACGCCGTGGTAGCAGGAACTCACCTGCCGCTCGCCGCGCTCGATGATGTGCGGATGGCTCTCCCGCGCCGCCGCCACCACGTCGGCCGGCAGGCCGGCCTCGTCATACGGGCAGATCAGCGCGAACGGTCCCGCTGCTGCGAAGGCCAGGTTGAGCAGCGATTCGTGGCGCTGGCACTCGGCGATCTCCTGCGGCGTGCGCTCGCCCCAGATCGGTTCGCCCACCCCGTTCAGCACCTTGCCGCTGTCGGCATGGCGGCGGACGAAGTCGCTCCACACGGGAATGATGCGTGCGGGATTCCGGCCGGCTGACTGCATGTCGACGAACTCGACGCGAGCCGTCGCATCGCCGAGCTCGCTGCGCAGCGCCTCTTCGCGAGCTGGGAGCACCGCGACGAGCACCGGCTCATGGCGCTCGACGGCAGCGGCGACGAACGGCAGGACGGCAGGCACGAAATCCCGCGCTCCGCGGTAGAAGACCGCGTCGTGCCGGAAGGCCCGGGGCTGTTGCGCAGGAAACGGAGATTTGATGGCGTCGGATTGCGGCAAGTCGGTCTTCTTCCGGAGCGCGAGGCAGTCTAGTTCGCCGCGGTCCCGGCGCATCCTCATAGAGCCTCGATCAGCGGGCAGAGCCTCGCCGCAGCCGGCGGCGGTCGAGCGTCCGGCGCCACTCGCCTCGTTCGCTGACATCCGCCCGGCCGTGGACCTGCGCGTCCGTGTCGGTGCGATCCGTCGCCGTGCCGTAGAGGAAGAGCGAGATCGCGCCGCCCACAGCGAGGCCTCCGAGCCCGACCAGGAACCAGCTCCACGAGCTCACGTGCCCGTACCAGGTGTACACGAGCGCGGCGTGCGCGGCGAGCGCGAGCACGAGACCGACGAGCATGCCGGCGGCGACCGTCTGCCGGAAGCGCTTGCCGAGCATGGCCGGCCGGCCGGGATCCGAGGAGCCCTGCGGCTCTCCGGCGTCAGGCGGATGCGACGTCTGGATGATGTCGTCGTTGGTCATGCCGAGCTGTGCCCGTTTGCCGGGGTTCCGAATCACCGCCGCGCTCGGCTCCGCCGGGGTCTGGCCCCGCCAGCCGGGGTCTGACCCCAGGTGGCGGGGGTCTGACCCCAGGTGGCGGAGCCTGACCCCAGGGTGGCGGTTGGCGTGGTTAGGCCGTTTGCGGCGTCGGGGTGCTTCCAGGCTCGGTTGGCGCCTTGCTCGTTGTGGCGCGGATTCTGGCTCGTTTTCCCGCATGCCTAAAGGCTTCTCGGCGCGTTCCGACAGGTAGGTGCCAGGCCCCGCCAGGTGGGGTCAGGCCCCGCCAGGCGGGGTCAGACCCCAGGTGGCGGCGGAACCTGCGGCGACACGCCCGAGCGTGCCCACGGCTCACGGCCTTAGCGCTCGAACTGCGGCAGGTACTCCCGGTTCGCCTCGAGCATCTCGTCGAGCAGGGCCTGCGTCTCGTCGAGATCGAGGTTGGACTGCATGTTCGGATCGAGCAGGAAGGCGTGCAGCGCGTCCGCGCGATCGCCCGAGAGCGCGGCCCGGACCACGTGCTGCTGGAAGCTGACGTAGTGTCGGAGGTGAGCCGCCAGTGCCTCCGGCAGCGGGCCGGCCTGGATCGGCCGAACGCCGTAGGCGTTGATCTGCGCGTTGACCTCGACGATCGCCTCGTCTGGCAGGTTCGGGATGGCGCCTCGGTTGGGCGCGATCACGACCCGGGTGATGTTGCCGTTCTGGACGATCGCCTCGATCACGTCGATCACCTCGATGCCCTCGTCCTCGTCGCCGACCGGCAGGTCGGCGAGGGTCACCGGGTCGGCGCCCGGCGCCGTCCAGGTCGCTGCGAGTGCCTCGAGTCCCTGCACGCGCGAACGCTCGTAGGCCATGTCGTGCGTCGTGATGCCGTAGCGCATCTTCACGCCCTGGGCCGTGCCCGCGTACGGTGCCTCGAGGCGCTGCATCTGCGGAAAGAACTCGGTCCAATGCGTCCAGCAGTACGGCAGGACGCCATATGTCTCCAGCGCCCACTTGACGACCGGCTCGGTCGCGCGCGCCAGCACGAGCGGCATTGCGTCAGTGCCGTCGATCAGCCGCAGCGACTGGATCGAGGCGCAGTGGTTGATGCCGGCGACGACGGGCGGCATCGCGATCTCCTCGGGCCTGACGCCCGCCTGTCTGGCCAGCCACCCCCGGCTGCTCGCATGCGCGGCGCAGGAGCAGAGCCCGAACGACTGCACGCCCGGCGCGGCGGTCCGCATCGCGAGCGCCTCGATCGGCGCCGGATTCGTGTAGTTGAAGATGTACGCACCGGGCGCGACCTCGGCGGCGTTGCAGGCGACACGGGCCAGAGCAGGCGCGTTGCGGAAGGCCCGCATGATCCCGCCCGGCCCGACGGAGTCGCCCACGTGCATGACGACGCCGTAGCGCCCGGGGATCTCGAGGTCCCGCGCCCAGGCGTCCATGCCGCCCTCGGCGATCGCAGCGATCACGAAGTCGGCGCCCGCGAGAGCCTCGCGCTGATCGAGCGTGCTCGTGACCCGGATGTCGCTGCCCTCGCTCGCGATCAGCTTGTCGGCGAGTGCCTGCATGACGCCGAGCCGGCCCTCGTCGATGTCCATCAACGAGACCCGGGCGGCCTCGAGCGCCTCCGACTGCATGAGCCGGCGGATCAGGACCGGCACGAAGCTGCTCGACCCCCCGCCGATGATCGTGACCTTCGGTGCCATCGATTTCCTCTCGCCGCTTGGCCGTGTCAGTTCATCGAGTCGTCGCTCATGGGCAGGATCGTCGCCTCGAGCACCCGGTGCGTACGAGGCCGCGTGACGGCGTGCACGACGGCGTCTGCGACTTCCTGGGCGCGCATCATCCCGGGCAGGTCGGAATCGCCGGGGGAGCGCCCTCGTCCTTCGCCCATTGCGAACTCGGTCCAGACTCCGCCCGGCGCGATCGTCGAGCAGCGCACGCCGCGCCGGTACAGCTCGTGGTCGAGCGAGCGCATGAACCCGACCTGCGCGAACTTGGAGGCGGCATAGACCGCCTCGCCCTCTGGCGCCCGCTGCCCGGCGATGGAAGCGACGACGACGAGGTCCGCAGCCGAGCTCTCGAGCAGGTGCGGCAGGCCGGCGCGCACGGTGTACAGCAGGCCCTTCACGTTGACGTCGATCATCTCCTCGAGGTGCTCGCGCGAGATGTCGAGGAAGTCGCCGTAGGCGCCGACCCCGGCGTTCGCGACGACGATATCGAGGCGGCCGAAGCGCTCGACCGTCTCCGCGACGAGGCTCTCGATCTGCTGCGGGTCGCGCACGTCGCACGTGCGCGCGAGTGCTCCGGCGATGCCCTCGTCGCTGCCGCGGCGCGATGCCAGCGCGACCTTGGCGCCCTGCTCGGCGAGCGTCCTGGCGGTCGCCGCCCCGATGCCGCTGCTCGCCCCGGTGATCAGGGCGACTCGTCCCTCGACTGTGCTCACGCGCCCCTCCCGGGTTGGCAGTGATCCGAATGCGGCCTCGAGGGCGGAACGTCGAGCGACGGATTGCGCTCGAAGAAGCCCACCGGCTTGAGCGAGAAGCCGGCGGTCGTGACCGGCATGATCGGCCAGTCCTCCGGCCTCGGCACGTGGTGGTGGCCGAACGTGTACCAGACGACGACGTCGCAATCGTCGATCGGCCGGTCGGCGCTCGTCCACTCGGGCAGTCCCGCTCCGCCCGGGTGCATGTTCGGGTACTCGCCGGCGGCGTAGCGCTCCTCGGGCCGGTAGGGAGTCACCCACAGGTGCTCGCGGATGAACGCGGCCCGCTTGCTGACCGGGGCGTCGGGTTGCGCGAAGGCGAAGGTCGTCTCGCCCGGCAGGAGGCGGTATCCGATCGGTTCGCCGAGCCTGTGACGGATGGACGGGTTGACGATCTCCCACCAGCGCGCCGAGGTCGCGTCGACCCTCCGCCTGGCCTCGAGCTCGCTCGCGAAGCGCCGCCGGCGCGGGCTGAACGCATTGCCGTACGGGTTGCCGGGCCCGGGGGGCAGCGACTCCGTCCACACCTCCTCGACCGCATTCGCCTGGCCGTCGATGTCGAGGTCCAGGCGCATGTTGAAGAAATGCTGGTGCACCATCGCGTTGAGCCCGGGCGCGACGAGCGTGCCATGTGCCGGACGCTCTCCCGGCGCGACGGCTCCGGTCGACAGCACGCCGGTCAGCTTGACCTCGAAGGCGATCGTGCCGTCCTGGTGGAGGTACCAGAAGAAGCCGTAGTCGTAGTTGCCGACCGCCGAGAACGAGGAGATCACGAGCCGGCGCGAGCGGCGCACCTCGCCCGAGCCGTCGCGCCACTCGATGTGCCGCCAGAGCACGCCGGCGTCTTCCTCGTGGATGCAGATGGCGTTCGGGATCAGCGAGGGCTCGCCGGCGGCGTCGGAGACGACGGCGTCCAGATAGACGATCTCACCCAGGCAGTCGCAGCCGCGCGTGAGCGGCGAGGCGGCGCTGCCGACGCCGTTCTCCCCGCCGTCGAAGGCGTTCTTCCAGTAATGGCTCGGGCTGGGATCGCCGTAGGGCACGACCATCTCGGAGAGGGAGGCGCGGTAGAGGATCGAGCGCAGCCGGCCGCCGTCCTCGTACGCCACCTGGTTGAGCACGAGCCCCTCGCGCGGCGTGAAGCCGACGTGCACCTGCCAGCGCTGCCACGTAAGCACCCGGCCCACGAGCGTGAAGCCAGGACCTTCGGGCTGCGTGATCTCGAGCGGGGCGATGTCGTCGCGCAGCGGCGCCCCCGCCACGACGTCGAAGTTGCCGCTCTCGGGCGGGATCGGCACCACACCGTGGTCGTCGACCCGCAGCACCTCGAGCCGGTTGAGGTCGACGAGGGCGATCACGCCGTCGACGGGCCGGGCCCATTCGCTGTCGCCGGGCCTCGGCTTGACGAAGCAGACCGCGCGCCCGAGGCGCCGGCCATCCTCCTCGGCGTGACCGAAGTGGCCCGCGGGCCAGGCGTCGACCTGGAGGGCGTCGAAATCGGCAATGCCCCTGCGGGCGAGCGCAGCGCGGAACTCGGGGTCGTTCCGGACGAGCTCCTCGGCCTCCATCAGCTCGCTGACGACCGCCATGGGCTGGATGTCCGTCCGCCTCCGCCACGCAGTGACCTCGTCCGGGTCGAGCGCGACGACCGCCTCGACGGTGCTCTCGGCGTCCCGGTCGAGGATCACGACCTCGGCTTCGCGGCGCGGCGGTAGGCCGCCGGCAGCCCATGCGAGCACCTCGTCCTTGGGCGGCTCGCGCAGGGCGATGGAGACGAAGCGGGCGCGCTCGCCGAGCGAGGCGAACGCCTCGTGCGCCCGCACCGTCGATGCGACCGCGCCGACCTCCGACGCAGTCAGCGGATCGAGCGGGTGGACGCCGCGTCGTGGCCGTTGTATTCCTTCCAAGGCTCTCGTAGTATCGCCATCCGCAGTCGTCGAGCGGGCAGGAACCGACCCAGCGCCCTGCGAGAGCTCGTGGAGGCGCGCGCACGGAGGGCACATGAACAGGTTGCAGCGGCGCGTGATGGCGGTGGCGGCGATGGCGGTGCTCGCGGTGCTGGCCGCGACAGCCGGCACGAGCGGCGCCGCCGGCGACAGGCCCGGCGAGAACATCCGCGGCCAGAGCATCACCGTGCTGGTGCCCTACAAGATCCCTGCCGACATCATCGCCTCCTTCACGAAGGCCACCGGCGTCAAGGTCAACTACGTCGTGACCGGCTGGGATGCGACCCACTCGAAGCTCGTCGTCGCCAACACGGCCCGCACCTACATCGCCGACGTGGCAGAGTTCGACTGGTCGTTCACGGGCCAGTTCGCGGGTGCCAAGTGGGTCGAGCCGCTCGACGACATGCTCCCGAAATCGCTGCTCGCCGACCTCGCCAGCACCGACGCGGCCTTCAAGGCGGGTGGCAAGACGTACGCAGCCTGCTTCTCCAACGATTTCCGCATCTCGATCTACAACAAGAAGCTGTTCGCCAAAGCCGGCATCACCAAGTTCCCGACCACGCTCACGGAGCTCGGGAAAGCCGCCGACAAGCTCAAGGCGGCCGGCGTGAAGTACCCGCTCACGATCCCCATGGCCGCGACCGAGGGCGGCGTCACGCCCTGGTACCTGCTCACGCTCGCAAATGGCGGACAGCTGTTCGACAGCAGCTTCAAGCCGCTCTTCGCGAAGCCGGGGTCGGCCGGCTACAAGGCCCTGCAGTGGGAAGCGACGGCCGTCAAGAAGGGCTGGGTCTCGCCCGGCGCGGTCACGCTCAACGACGACACCGCATTCGACAAGTTCACGGCCGGACAGACCGCGATGGTGCTCGCGACAGGCCCGGGCAACCTGCAGACCGCAAACGACCCGAGCCAGTCGAGCATCGCGGGGCAGGCCGTCGCTGCGCTCGTACCGGGTGTCACCGGCCCCGGCGCATCGTTCGGGCTGCCGGAGGGACTCTCGATCCCTGTGACAGCACGTCACAAGGCCGCTGCGGCGGCCTTCATCCAGTGGTGGCAGAAGTCCGCGAACGCGATCGAGATCTACAAGAAGGAAGGCAACCTGCCCTGCGGCAGCTCGGTGATCAAGCAGCTCGCCTCGAGCGGCCAGCTGGCGGGCGGCAACGTGCTCGCCCGCGAGCTCAAGCTCGTCAAGCCGCTCTTCCCGCAGGGTGCGCCGGTCTGGTACTCGCAGTTCAGCGCCGATGCCCAGGGCCTGCTCAACTCGGCGGTCAAGGGACAGACCAGCATCTCGGATGCCCTCTCGCAGCTCGCCTCGAAGGCCACCGGGCACGCCACGGCATAGCTGAAGCGTGAGGGCCTGGCTTCGCGCCCACGAGTCGGCCGCGGTCGGCCTGCTCATGGTGGTCCCGGCCCTGGCCGCAGTCGGCGGCCTGATCGTCTATCCGCTCGTCCGGGGCTTCCAGACGAGCATCGAGTCCTCCGGCCAGTTCGGCCAGACGCAGCGCTACGTCGGCCTCCGCAACTACCGGCAGGTCATCGACGACCCGACGGCGGTCGACGCCATCCGCCACACGTTCGAATACGTGGCGCTCGCCGTCTCGCTCGAGCTCGTGCTCGGCATCTTCGTGGCCGTGACCTTGCGACGGCTCTTCCCGGGTCGCGGCATCGTGCTCGCGATTCTCGTGCTGCCCTGGGCGCTCCCGTCCGTCGTCAGCGGCATTCTCTGGCGACGGGTCTTCGACCCCGACAACGGCCTGCTCAACAGCGCGCTGCTCAAGCTGCACCTGATCCACGAGCCGCACGTCTGGCTTGCGGGCGGCCGCTGGGCGATCGCGTTCATCACGCTCGTGCACGTGTGGGGCGTGCTGCCGCTCGTGAGCCTGATCTTCCTCGCGGGCCTGCAGAGCATTCCGCAGGAGCTGTACAACGCGTCCTCGGTCGACGGCGCCGGCGGCTGGCGCCAGTTCCGCCACATCACCCTGCCGCTCCTGCGGCCGTCGATGGCCGTCGCCCTGACGATCGGCACGCTGCTCGCGATCGCGATCTTCGACGAGGTCTACGTGCTCAACGGCACGGCGCTGAACACGCGCTCGATCCTGATCCAGGTCTACAACACGACCTTCGTCGAGGCCGACTTCGCACACGGGACGGCGCTCGCCTTCCTGCTCGCGGGCGTCACCGCAGTCCTGGGGACCGTCTACGTACTGGGCTTGCGGAGGTCGACGAGGTGAGGGCGGCCCTCGGAGCCCGTGTCGTGAGGGTGCTGTCGATCGCGTGGATCATCGCGTGGTCGCTCGGGCCCGTCGTGATCGGCTTCGTCACGAGCATCTCGAGCCAGACCGACGTTCGCGCGGTGCCCGCCCGCTGGGTGCCGCACAACCTCTCGCTGAACTCCTACCGGGACCTGCTCGAGGGCACGAGCACGCAGCACTCCGGAGGCACGGTGACCGAGGCCGGCGTCTTCGGCCACGCCATGGTGGCGAGCTCCGAGGTGGCGCTCGGCGCGACGGCGGCGATCCTGCTCGTCGCGACGATGGCGGGCTACGCCTTCGCGCGGCTGCGCTTCGTGCTGGGGCGCACACTGTTCTTCGCCGTGCTGGCGACGATGCTCGTCCCGGTCTTCGTCGTCGCCGTCACGCTGTTCCAGGTCATGGCCGACCTGCATCTGATCGACACGAAGCGCGGGCTCATCCTCGTCTTCGTGGCGACGCTGTCGCCGCTCGCGACATGGCTTCTCTACAACCATGTGCACGAGATGGACATCGGCCCCGAGGAGGCGGCGCTGGTCGACGGGTGCCGGCGCTGGCAGGCGTTCGTGCGCGTGGTGGTCCCGCAGATGGCCTCGGCCATCGCCGCCGTGGCCGCGATCATCGCGCTCTCGGTGTGGGGGGAGTTCCTGATCCCGCTGCTTCTGACGTCGACCTCCAACTCCAAGCCCGTGACCGTGCTGATCACGGAATACGTCGGCAAGTACACGACGAACTACCCGCTCGTCGCGGCTGCCGGCGTGCTGGCGCTGCTGCCTCCCGCGCTGCTCGCCCTGATCCTCAACCGGCGCATCACGAGCGTGATGGCGGGCTCCTCGTGATCCGGCATCTCGGCTACACGCGGGAGCGGTTCGCGCAGATGGCCGGCCGCCTGCACGGGCGCATCTACCCCGAGTCGCGCGCGGCCGATCAGGTGCTCGTCAGCGAGCCCGTCGACCGCATCTCCTGGGAGGAGGCGCAGAGCCTCTCCTACCGGCCGGCCGAGATCGGCGAGCGCTTCGGCCCGCTCTGGCAGACGTTCTGGTTCCGCGTGCGCGCGACCGTGCCCGAGGAGTGGCGTGGCCGCCGCGTCGACCTGCTCTTCGTCTCGCAGAGCGAGGCGGCGCTGTGGCGCGAGGGGAACATCGTCCAGGGCCTGAACACGGGTGGCGACGGCGAGCGGCCCGACGCCGTGCTGGCCGAGGTCGCCGAGCCCGGCCCGCTCGAGCTGCAGATCGAGCTGGCCTGCAACGGCATGTTCGGGGAGAAGGAGGAGCCCGCCGAGCTGCGGCGCTGCGACATCGCCCTCTTCGACCCGGAGGCCTGGCAGCGCTTCTTCGACTTCGAGACGCTGCGCGTGCTCGAGGCCGAGACCCGCGACGAAGCCTGGTCGGGCCTGCTGCGGGAGGAGCTCAACCGCTTCTGCAACGACGAGGACCCGGCGATCCTGACCTCGCTCTACGAGCACCACAACGCAACGCACGTGCACGAGCTCGCCGCGATCGGGCATGCGCATCTCGACACCGCCTGGCTGTGGCCGCTGGCCGAGACCTACCGCAAGGCGCTGCGCAGCTTCAGCTCGCAACTGCGTTACATGCGGGACTACCCCGAATACCGCTTCGCGTGCTCGCAGGCGCAGCAGTACGCCTGGATCAAGGAGCGCAACCCGGAGCTCTGGGGGCGGCTGCGCGCGGCCGTCGAGCGCGGGCAGTTCGTGCCGGTCGGGGGGAGCTGGGTGGAGCCGGACTGCAACCTGCCGTCGGGCGAGTCGCTCGTGCGCCAGTTTCTCTACGGCCAGCGCTGGTTCGAGCGCGAGTTCGGGCGCCGCCACCGCGAGTTCTGGAGCCCCGACGCGTTCGGCTACGCCGGGCAGCTGCCGCAGATCCTGCGCGAGGCGGGCATCGAGCGCTTCCTCACGCAGAAGCTCTCGTGGAATCGCTTCAACCCGCCGGACCACCACACGCTCACCTGGCAGGGCGACGACGGCAGCGAGGTGCTCGCGCATTATCCGCCCGCCGACACCTACAACAGCGACGCGACCGTTTCGGAGTTGTTGAAGGCCGCCCGCGAGTACAAGGATCACGACCACGCGCGCACGAGCCTGCTGGTATTCGGGATCGGAGACGGCGGCGGCGGCCCCACGAGGGCCATGCTCGAGACGCTGCGCCGCGCCGCCGACCTGCAGGGCCTGCCGCGCACGACGCAGCGCACGAGCGAGGAGTTCTTCGACGCGCTCGAGGCCGGCGGCGGCGAGCGGCCGGTCGTCACGGGGGAGCTGTACTTCGAGTACCACCGCGGTGTCTACACCTCGCAGGCGCGCACGAAGCGCGGCAACCGCCGGGGCGAGCGCGCGCTGCACGACGCCGAGTTCCTCTCCTGCCTGCGGGCCGACTACCCACGCGAGGAGCTCGACCGGCTGTGGAAGCTCCTGCTGCTGCAGCAGTTCCACGACATCCTGCCCGGCTCGTCGATCCGGCTCGTCTACGAGGACGCCGAGCGAGATCTCG
>JALYLC010000106.1 GCA_030774435.1 Actinomycetota bacterium | reverse complement strand
CCCGCAGGGCTGCCTGTTCGAGACCGAGCGCCACCTCCTCGTCGGGCGCCGAGGCGGCAGACGCGCGGTGCCACGCCCGCCGGTCGGCGTCGCGCTCCTCCGCGAGCGCACCGGCGAGCGCGTCGTGGGCCGCGCGCCGGTCGTCCGGCGGCGCGTCGTGGTACACCGCCGACCGCAGCAGCGGATCGCGGAACTCGATCGCGCCGTCACGGATCGTGACGATGCCAGCCTGCTCGGCAGCGGCCAGGCGCGCGGGGTCGGCGCCGATCGCCGAGACGGCATCGTTGATGGTCGCCATCGAGGCCTCGTCGCTGGCTGCGGCTACGAGCAGCGCCCGCCGCGTCTCGGGCGGGAGCGCGAAGATGCGACTCTCATAGATGCGGCGCACGCGCGTGGCAGCCGGCAGCGGGCCGACGATCGGCTCGCGCCCCGAAAGCTCCGCGGCTGCCAGGCGGTCCGGCAGCGAGGTAAGTGCCAAGGGGTTGCCCCCCGTGTCGCGCCACAGCTGTTCGAGCACATCCTGGGCCTCGACGCTGCCTGCCAGCAGCTCCCGCACCTCGTCGAGCTCGAGCCCGCCGAGCCGCAGCTCCTCGAAGCCGCCGTCGTCGAAGGCGCTCGGCCGGTCCGACCGTTTCGCGGCAATCAGAGCAATCCCGCCGACGTGGAGGCGTCGTGCGACGAAGCCGAGCGCGTCCCCCGACCCGGCATCGAGGTGGTGCGCATCGTCGATCAGCAGCAGGACCGGCCGCTCGTTTGCCGCCGCCACCAGCAAGCTCAGCGTGCCTGCGAGCACCTCGAGGCGATGGCCGGGCTCGGGGTCGCCGAGCCCGAGAGCACCGCGCAGGGCGCGCGCTTGCACCGCCGGGATCACGTCCAGCCCGGAGAGCACAGGGGCGAGCAGCTGGTGCAGCCCCGAGAACGGCAGATCCGACTCTGCGGGCACGCCTCGCGCCGAGAGCACGAGCCACCCGTCTGCATCTGCGGAGACCTGCTCGAGCAGGTCGCTCTTGCCGACTCCTGGCTCGCCGCTCACGACGAGTGCCCGGCCGCGGCCGCTGCGAGTTTCCGCGAGCAACTGTCCGACGCGGCTACGCTCGGCGATCCGTCCGACGAACACGGCACGGCGATCCTATGCACTCGGTGGGAAGGGCACAAGCCGTCGCTCCCGGGTATCTTGGTGTGAACGATCCGGAGTGCTTCGTGACCGAGGCGAGCGCACACGCCCGCAACCCGCGCATGCGCTACCCGCCGATCGCCGAACACGGCGTCATCGGTGACCTCCACACGGTCGCGTTGGTGGCCGTCGACGGCACGATCGACTGGTACTGCTGCCCGAGCTTCGACTCGCCGAGCGTCTTCGCCGCCCTGCTCGACGCGGACCGCGGCGGCTACTTCCGCATCGCGCCGGTCGAGATCGTGAGCTCGCAGGCAACGATGCTGAGACGCATCGTCTCCGGCGCCGATCGCGAACGGCGCAGCGACCACAAACAGCTGTACTTCCCCGACACGAACGTCCTGATCACGCGCTTCCTCGACGCCGACGGCGTCTGCGAGGTGCAGGACTTCATGCCGATCCAGCCCGGCTCGGCCGCACGGCAGCGGCACCGCTTGATCCGTCGCGTGCTCGGCGTGAGGGGCACGCTTCGCCTGCGGATGGAGTGCGCGCCTGCGTTCGACTACGGCCGCGAGGCGCACGAGACGGTGATTGGCGAGCACGGCGCGACGTTTCACACGCGCGACCTGACGCTGTCACTGAACTCTCCGATCCCGCTCCATCGGGGCGAGCACGGCGTGCTCGCCGATTTCGCGCTGTCCGCCGGCGAGACGGCGACGTTCATCCTCGAGCGCGTCACTCGCGGCCACCATCGCGACAGTGCCATCGAGCCCGAGGAGACTGCCGCGGCGTTCGAGGACACGCTGGCCTTCTGGCGCCGCTGGCTCTCGACCTCGGGCTACCGTGGGCGCTGGCGAGAGATGGTTCACCGCTCGGCGCTGGTACTCAAGCTGCTCACCTATGCCCCGACCGGAGCGATAGTCGCCGCCCCGACCGCCGCATTGCCAGAAGTCATCGGCGGCGAGCGCAACTGGGACTACCGCTACACCTGGGTGCGCGACGCGGCGTTTTCGGTGCACGCGCTGCTGCGGCTGGGCTTCACCGAGGAGGCGTCGGCCTTCATGGACTTCCTCGAAGCCCGCGCCAAGGAGACGCATGGCGGGCCGAACGGCCCGCTGCAGATCATGTACGGGATCGACGGCCGCCACGACATCCCCGAGCACACGCTCGACCATCTCGAGGGCTACCTCTCGTCGAAGCCGGTGCGGATCGGCAACGCCGCCGCTGAACAACTCCAGCTCGACATCTACGGCGAGCTGCTCGACTCGGTGTACCTGTTCAACCGCGGCGGTCTACGGATCTCCTACGACCTCTGGAGCGAGATGCGACGGCTCGTCGACTGGCTCGCCGTGAACTGGCAGCGACCCGACGAGGGAATCTGGGAGGTGCGCGGCGGGCGCCAGCAGTTCGTCCACTCCAAGCTGATGAGCTGGGTCGCTTTCGACCGTGCCCTGCGGCTGGCCCGCGGCAGCGCGCTGCCGTGCGACACGATGCGCTGGGAGTCGACGCGCGATGAGATCTACGAGAACATCATGCTGCACGGCTACTCCCAGGAGCGGGCAGCGTTCGTGCAGCACTACGGCTCGAGCTCGCTCGACGCCTCGAATCTGCTGATGCCGCTGGTGGGCTTCATCTCCTCCCGTGACCCGCGGATGCTTTCGACGCTGTCGGAGACGCAGCGGGAGCTCGTCTCCGACTCCCTCGTCTACCGCTACGACCCCGAGCTCGCAGCGGCCGACGGCCTGGATGGGCAGGAGGGGACGTTCTCGATGTGCTCGTTCTGGTATGTCGAGTGCCTCGCCCGGGCGGGGCGGCTGGACGAGGCACGCCTGACCCTCGAGAAGATGTTCACCTATGCCAACCATCTCGGCCTCTACGCCGAGCAGATCGGGCCGTCGGGCGAGGCGCTCGGTAACTTCCCGCAGGCCTTCACGCACCTCGCGCTGATCTCGGCGGCGAGCAATCTCGATCGCCAGCTCGACGAACGCACGGACGCGTGACGCTCCGCACCCAGAGGTCAGGCGATTTCCGCGTGCGGCATCAGAACTCGTGCGCCCAGAAGCGCCACCACGCGTAGAGCCGGCCGTGGCTTGGGCCGCTGACGAGGGCGAACATGCGCGCGGCGTCGTACGTCCAGGTGATCGTCGGCTCACCGGTCTTGGGGTCGAGGTAGCAGGCCATGCGGCCGGCGCTCGGCGCATTCATCACGCCCATATCGTGCGACCAGGTCCCCTCGCCCCTGAACTCAGTGGCGTTGCAGAGACCGCGGTTCGTCTTGAAGTCGGTGGTCAGGCCGCTGGCTCGCAGGCCCGGGCCCGCGTGGTGGATGTAGATCTGGAATGCCGACGCCGAGTCGCGGAAGTAGTCGAGGTGCAGCTTGGTGAGCCTACCGTGCTTGGGGTCGGTGTACGCACAATTCGCCGTTGCCAGATTGCCGGCGTGTTGCTCGGTTGCACCCCAGACGCAGAATTTCCGAATCGGTGGCGGAATCAGGCTCTGGAGGGCCCTCTGGTCCTTCGTCAGCGTCGTGGGCGGCGTGGTAGTCGTGGGCGTGCCGCTGCCCGAGTTCGAGTCGCGCGTGACGGCGTAGACCGCGGCCGCGGCCAGCAGCGCGGCGACAACGACGGCGGCTCCCGCGGCGAGCCAGGCCCGCCCGCCCC
>JALYLC010000105.1 GCA_030774435.1 Actinomycetota bacterium | reverse complement strand
CGTCCAGCACCCGGCCGCGCCTGTCGAGCACCTGCGCGTAGCTCTCGCCCGTCTCGACGAAGCGGCTGGGATGCTCGGCCTCGAGCGGCGTGCCGGGCCGGCTGACGAGTACCGCCAGGTCGTTCGCGCGCAGCCGCAGCTGCCGGTCGAGGGCGGCCGAGAGGTGCGATCCGACGCGGAAGTAGAGGATCGATCCCGAGAGCACGAGGACTGCGGCCATCGCGACCGCGAACGCGGCCGAGACTCGCAGGCGGATCGGCAGACGCGTCAAGGGCCGCTGTCCGCGCGCAGCCGGTAGCCGGCTCCCCGGACCGTCTCGAGCGAGCGCCGTCCGAACGGCTCGTCGATCTTGTTACGCAGGTGCCCGACGTAGACGTCGATCACGTTCGAGCGGTTCTCGTACGCGAAGTCCCATGCGTGCTCGAGCAGATGCAGCCGCGAGAGCACCTCGTCGGGCCGGCGCATGAACGTCTCGAGCAGCGCGAACTCCTTGGCCGAGAGCTTGATCGGGGCCGACCCCCGCCAGACCCTGCGGGTCGCCGGATCGAGGCGGAGATCGCCCACCTCGAGCACGTTCGGTCGCTCGAGCGCCCCACGCCGGGCCAGGGCGCGCAGGCGCGCCAGCAGCTCCGCGAACGCGAACCGCTTGACGAGATAGTCGTCGGCGCCCGAATCGAGGCCGGCCACGCGATCCTCCACCGAGTCCCGGGCGGTCAGCATCAGCACGGGCGCCCGTGCGCCCTTGGCGCGGATCTGGCGGCACGTCTCGAAGCCGTCGATGCCGGGCAGCATCACGTCGAGCACGATCGCGTCGTAGTCGACCGCGCCGACCATCCAGAGCGAGTCCTCGCCGCTGGCCGCGACGTCCACGGCGAGCCCTTCCTTGAGCAGGCCGTGGCGGATCAGGCTCGCCATTTGCAGCTCGTCCTCTATGACAAGCACGCGCATTCCGCGATTCTCACACGCTTCGACCCCTCCGACCACGAACGCGACTTTTGAAACCAGTTCTCATCCTGCGTTCATCTTGGGGAGATAGCGTCGTCTCTTGCAGCCAGCTTGGAGGATGTGTGGCGGCATGACACCGGTCGTCGAGGCGAACGGAATCGCGAAGCTCTTCGGGCAGCTGCTCGCCGTCGACGACCTGACGGTCGCGGTCCAGGCCGGGGAGGTCCTGGGCATCCTGGGCCCCAACGGTGCGGGCAAGACGACAGCGGTGCGCATGCTGACGACGATCCTGGCGCCGAGCCGCGGGAGCTTCTCCGTGGCGGGGATCCCGCATACGCGGCCGGAGGAGATCCGGCGCCGGATCGGCGTGCTTCCCGAGAGCGCGGGCTATCCGGGCGGCCAGACGGGCGAGGAGTACCTCACGTATCACGCGCGCCTCTACGGATACGGCGCCGGCCGGGCCCGTGACGTGGCTCGCTCGCTGCTCGACGAGCTCGGGCTGCTGGAGCGGGCGCGATCGCCGATCTCGGCCTACAGCCGCGGGATGCGGCAGCGGCTCGGCATCGCGCGCGCACTCGTCAACGACCCCGTTGCCGTCTTCCTCGACGAGCCCACGCTCGGCCTCGACCCCGCCGGGCAACGCCAGGTGCTACGCAGCGTCCGCGCGATCGCGCGGGAACGCGGCGCAGCCGTGCTCCTGAGCACGCACCTCCTCAACGAGGTCGAGGAGAACTGCTCGCACGTGCTGATCCTGAACCGCGGCCGCGTGATCGCGGAGGGCACCGTGTCGGAGGTCGCCAGCCGTGCGGCCGCACCACGGCGCGTGCGCGTCCAGGTCGCCCCCGAGGAGGTGGAGCGTGCAGCGGCCGCGCTCGCCGGTGCGCCCGGGGTGGGACGCGTCGAGCCCGCCGAGGGCGAGTCCGGCTGGCTGCGGGTCGAGCTCGAGGTGCACGGCCACAGCAACGGCGGCCCGGACCCGAACGAGCCCATCCGCGCGCTCCTGGACGCGGCCATCGTGCTGCGCTCCTTCGAGGCTGACGGCACGCGCCTGAGCGATGCCTTCCTCGCGATCACGGAGGCGAGCTGACATGTCCTACGCAGAGACCGGTCGACCGGCCGTGCGCCGCCAAGAGCCGCGCATCTGGGCGGTCGTGCTGGAGCGGGAGGTGCGCGATCTCTGGACCGGCGGGCGCGCGCTCGTGATGTGCCTCGCATTCAGCCTACTGCTCAGCGTGATCGCCTACCTGGTCGCCACGAACACCGATCTCAACTTCCTCGAGCAGCGCGAATCGGTCAGCCTGACACTGCAGGTCGCGACCGCGGTCGGAGCCCTGCTCGCGCTGCTCGTGGCCGGTGACGCGATCAGCGGCGAGCGGGAGCGCGGCACGCTCGAGACGCTGCTGCTCACACCGGCGCCCAGGGGTCAGATCGCGACCGGCAAGCTGCTGGCCGCGCTCTCGCTCTGGCTCGCCTCCTTCGCCGTCACCGTGCCGTACGTCTGGCGCCTGGGCAGCGGCGTCGGAATCGTCCTGGAGGCCCTCGCGGTCGGCCTCGTCGTGGGCACGCTGCTCGCGGTCTTCCTCGCGTCGCTCGGCATCCTGATCAGCGTCTTCAGCAACTCCAACCGCTTCAGCCTCTCGCTCAGCCTGTTCGTGCTGCTGGCGCTGTTCGCGCCCTCCCAGCTGCCCTCCAGCGCCGAGCAGGGATGGGCGGGCAACCTGCTGATGCGCTTCAACCCCGTCACGGCCGGCGAGCACTTCGTCGGCAGGATCGTGGTCAACGGCCATTCCTGGAGCGAGGACATCTCGTGGCTCGTGTCGCCGGTCATCGCGGCCGTGGTGTTCGCCGTCTTGGCGCCGCTCGCAGCCCGGCGCTTCATCTCGCTCCGAGGCGGTGTCTCCGGATGACGCGGCGCCGTCCTGCGCTGCCGCTGCTTGCGGTCGCCGCGCTGGCGCTCGCGCTCGCAGCCGGTGCGCACGCCGCCTCCAGCCCGGCCAGGTTCTCGGCGACCGTCGATCGCACCCGTATCTCCACCGAGCTCGGCCGCACGTTCGTCTTCCGCTCGACGATCGCGAACCAGGGCACGAAGGCGGCAGAC
>JALYLC010000104.1 GCA_030774435.1 Actinomycetota bacterium | reverse complement strand
TTCCGTGAGCCGCGGCGAGCGCGAACATGGCGTAGGTCGCCCAGTGCAACCGGCGCCAGGTCTTGGCACCGATGACGCGGCGCAGGGGAAACGAGGCGATGACGAGGAGCATCAATTCGCCGGCGATGACCCCGGCCGCCGTCCAGACCGGGCGGTAGGGCGAGAGCCCCGGTATCACGAGCGCGGGAACGGGTATCGGCATAGCTGTGTCGAGCACGAGCGCGACGCCGTGCACGGCCAGGGCGCCGAGCCCGATCAGCGCCACGAAGCGATGGAGGTCGGTGACGGTAGCTCGTGACCACGAGCGGAACGGCCGGGCTTTGACGAGCAGGCCGAGCAGCGTCGCGGCGGTGAGGGCGGCGTAGGCGAGCAGGCCGCTCGCGCGCGCGAGCATCCAGAAGGTCGGGGTTTTCACCAGAGGCCTCCGGCCAGCCGCGTGCGGCCGTTGCGGTCGACCAGTACGGCGGGTATTCCGGCAGCGTCGGCCTCGCAGGCTGCCGAGTCGAGTCCGCCGGCCAGCAGCAGGCTGGTCGCGAGGATCTCGGCCTCGCGCGCCGAGGACGCCACGACCGTGACGCGCAGCAGATCGGTGACGGCCGGGAGGCCGATTGCCGGGTCGATGATGTGGTGGCAATCGATACCCTCCCGCCGCCAGCGCCGG
This sequence comes from Actinomycetota bacterium, assembly GCA_030774435.1. Lineage (GTDB taxonomy): Bacteria > Actinomycetota > Thermoleophilia > Gaiellales > JALYLC01 > JALYLC01. Next base: position 7,131 of record JALYLC010000104.1, on the reverse strand, counting down.
CGATCGACGCCGGAGGTCGCCAGTCCACCGTGCGCGAGGCCGACCGTGATCTTGCCGTCGCCAATCGGCACGGCGATCGCCCACACACTCGCGCTCGGCTCTCCGCGCACGGAGATGTCGCCGCCCGCGCTCACGAGGCACGGGCCGGCCTCCGCGAGAGCCGCGCTCACCCGGTCGGCAGCGTGGCCCTTGGCGATGCCTCCGAGATCGAGGCGCGTTCCCTCTGAGAGTGCAACACGTGAGCGCTTGCGATCGATGTGTACCTGGCCGCCGCAGCGCACGGCCCGCGCCGGTCGCGGCATCGCGACGGTGACCGGCGAGCTGGATGCGGGAAGGTCGAGGAGCTCGAACGAGCGGTCATAGCCCGCCTCGACGAGCGCGTCGTGGATCGTTGGGTCGAAGCGTCTGCGCGTGCGCTCGCGGGCCTCGACGGCTGCCTCGGCGAGCTCGAGGAGGTCGGCGCCGACGGTCGCCTCGCCGGCCGCGTTGAGTCGCGAGAGCTCGGAGTCGGGCAGGAAGCGGGAGAGCGCAGCCTCGAGGCGTGCGAATTCGGCTTCGGCGGCATCGAGGGCCTGCTCGGCGACGGCATCGTGCGGGCGCTCGAGCAGGCATTCGATGTCAGTGCCCATCGCGCGGAAGGTGCGTCGCAGCATTACGAGGTCCTCGTCGAAGCAACCGGGGGAAGGGTGACGACGCGCACCGCCGGCGGCGGCGCGGCCACCGCGCTCGAATACGTCGGAGCGGCGACCACGCTCTGGGCCGCGAGGGCCGCTTGGTGCGCGGCGGCCAGTTGGTGATTGTGCTGTGCGCGTATCGCGGCATTGACGCGGTCGCGGTGCCTGAGCGCTCTGCGATAGGCGGCGTAGCGCCGATGCACGATCAGGTTGACTCTGCGCGTTTCCGCGCGCAGCCGGCGCTCGCGCGCCATCAGGCCGGCGATCTGCGGATCGCCGGCCGGGGTGGCCTTGGCGGTCTGCGACCAGGGGTGGGCCGAGACCGCGAGCCACACCGCGAAGAAGACGATCAGCGAGGTCGCGAGCGCGTACAGGCGGGCGACGTGGTTAGTCATCGTGGCTACCTCCGTCGGACCTCTCGTGGTCGTGCTCGTGGCCGTGCGCCGGGGCAGGCGGGGCCTTGGCGTGCACGTAGATCGTGCGCTGTGCCGGCGCGGCGGCTGGTTGCGAGACGTAGACCGGCGCAGGCGAGACCGGCGCCGGTGCGGGCACGGCGACCCGCGCGAAGTGCACGAGCTTGGGCAGCTTGGGCAGCTTGTGACGAAGGGCGCGCTGCAGCTGGTGCTCCCAGCGGTTGAGACGCGCTCTGCGGGTCGCGATCGAGATTGCCGCCGCCTGATCGGTTGCCGCCGGCTGGGTGCCTGCCGCCTGCGCGTGCCCGGACGTCAGCGTCCGGGTGCCGGCGACTGCGCCGAGGGCGGCGGCGAGTCCGAGTAGAAGTGCGATGGAGAGTGGGTGGAAGGCTTTCATGGCGTGGCTCCTGGTCGATTGAGACCACGCTATGGCGGCAACTTGAAAGCGCGGGCGATGCGTTCGCGAAGCGCGCGTTGCCCTTCGTAAAGGCATCACCAACCGCCGGGCTGGGGCTGGCTCGGTCTGTCACGATCTCGCCGATGCGCGTCTTACTGGTCGAGGATGAGGAGTCGGTCGCCGAGCCGCTCGCGACCGGGCTGCGCCGTGAGGGGTTCGATGTCACCTGGGTCGCGAACGCGGCGGATGCCATCGCGGCGCCCGAGCACGACCTCGTGCTCCTCGATCTCCGGCTCCCCGACCGCGACGGCTACGAGGTGTGCCGTGAGCTCCGCGGCCGCTCTCGCGTGCCGATCATCGTGATCAGCGCTCGAGGGGAGGAGATCGACCGCGTCGTCGGTCTCGAGCTCGGCGCCGACGACTACCTCGTCAAGCCCTTCGGCTTCCGCGAACTGCTCGCTCGTATCAACGCGGTGACACGGCGCGTTGGCGAGAGCGCGCCTGCCACGGCGAAATACCACCTCGGCGCGCTCACCGTCGACGCGGAAGCGCGCCGCGTGCTGCTCGGCGGAGACGAGCTCGAGTTGACGGCGAAGGAATTCGACCTGCTGACGGCGCTTGCCGCCCGCCCCGGTGCGGTCGTCTCCCGACAGCGGCTGCTCGACGAGGTGTGGAACGGGCGCCACCATCTCGCGACCAAGACCATCGACGTGCACGTGGCCTCGCTTCGCCGCAAACTGGGCGATCCGGCCTGGATCCAGACGATTCGCGGCATCGGCTTCCGCCTGCGCGCACCATGACGCGGCGCCTCGTCGCTACCTACATCGCGCTCGCGCTCGTCGTCCTGCTCGCCCTCGCGATCCCACTGGGCATCGAGCTCGCGCGAACGCAGCGCCGTGAGCTCGCGAGCAACGTCGAGCGCGACGCGTTCGCGCTTGCATCGCTCGTAGAGGACCGCGTCCCAGCGCACGGAGCACGCGACATCGCTGCCTTACGGGAACTTGCACGCGCGTACGCGCGAGACACGGGTACGCGCGTCGTCGTCGTCGGACGGAATGGCCGCGCGCTCGTCGACACGGCGCCCGCCCAGCCGGGCGCGCGGAGCTTCGCGAGCCGGCCCGAGATCCACCAGGCGCTGCGCGGGATCGTGGCGCAGGGGTCGCGGCCTTCGCGCACGCTCAGGCAGACCTTGCTCTACGTCGCCGTACCCATCGCATCGGGCGGCACCGTCCGCGGCGCGGTACGCCTGAGCTACCCGACTGCCACAGCTGATGCACGCGCGCGGCGCGCGTGGGAGACGCTCGGCGCGATCGCAGCGGTCGTGCTGGTGATCGCCGTCGCGCTGGGCGTCGTGCTTGCACGCATCGTGCGCCGCCCACTCGAATCGCTCGCGGCCTCCGCAACTGCGCTCGGCCGCGGCGATCTCACGGTGCGTTCAGAGGTGGCCGGACCACCCGAGACTCGCGCCCTCGCAACGGCCTTCAACCTGATGGCCTCTCGACTCGACGACCTCGTGCGGGCCCAGCAGGCGTTCGCCGCAGATGCGGCCCACGAGCTGCGCACGCCCCTGCAGGCGCTGCGCTTCCGGCTCGAGAACCTCGAAAGCAAGGTCGCCCCGGATGGCCGCCGCGACCTGGAGGCGGCGCACGCCGAAGCAATACGCCTTTCGCGCCTCGTCACAGGCCTCCTGGAACTCGCGCACGCCGAGGAAGCGGCGCAGCCGGACGTCGCCGTCGAGCTCGCACCCGCGGTCACGAGGAGGGTGGAGCGATGGCGCGAGTTCGGATCCGACACCGGCATCGCCCTCGCGCTGTCCGTGCCTCCTGACCTGCGCGTTCGCGCCGCGAGCGATCGCATCGAGCAAGTGCTTGACAACCTACTGGCCAATTCCTTCGCCGCCTCGCCTGAGGGCAGCACGATCGACGTCACGGCCCGGCACGTCGGCGATCAGGTCGAGCTGCGGGTCAGCGACCAGGGGCCCGGGCTCTCGCAGGAGGACAAGGCGCGCGCGTTCGACCGCTTCTGGCGCGGGCACGAAAGCGGGGACGGGAGCGGATTGGGACTGGCCATCGTGCGCCGCCTCGTCTCGCGCGATGGCGGATCGGTCGAGCTGAGCGACGCGCCCGGTGGCGGTCTCGAGGTCATCGTCCGGCTACCGGCTTAGCCGCCCGCCTCGATGTAATCGCCGACGGCTGCCTGGGCAAGGGCGGCCTGCGCCGCCACGAGCCTCGCGATCGGGACCCGGTAGGGCGAACAGGAGACGTAGTCGAGGCCGAGTCGGTGGCAGAAGATGATCGATGCCGGGTCGCCTCCGTGCTCGCCGCAGATTCCGAGGCGAATTTCGGGTCGTGCCGAGCGGCCGCGCTCGATCGCGATCCTCATGAGATCGCCCACGCCCGACTGGTCGAGCGTCTGGAAGGGATCGTGCACGAGGATTCGCTCGTCGAGGTAGCGGGGAAGGAAGGTGCCTTCGGCGTCATCGCGTGAGAATCCGAGCGCCGTCTGGGTGAGGTCGTTCGTCCCGAAGGAGAAGAAGTCGGCGTGCTCGGCGATCTCGTCGGCGCGCACGCATGCGCGTGGCAGCTCGATCATGGTGCCGCAGGCATAGGCGATCCCGCCTTCTTCGGCGACGGTGCGGGCAGTCAGGTCGCGCAGTCGTGCGAGCTCCTCGGCGAAGGCGACGAGCGGGTGCATGATCTCGACCCGCGGTGCGGCGCCGGTGCGCCTCTCGGCGGCCTTCGCCGCCCGGACGATCGCGCGTACCTGCATCTCGTAGATCTCCGGCCACTGCAATCCGAGGCGGCAGCCCCGAGTGCCGAGCATCGGGTTGGTCTCGTGCAATGCGTTGATCCGCTCCCGCATCTGCTCGTCGGCCGCTTCTTCGGGCGGCGGAAGGAATTCGTGGAGGGGCGGGTCGAGCAGCCGGATCGTTACCGGAAGGCCGGTCATTGCTTCGAAGATGCCCTCGAAGTCGGACTGCTGCATCGGCAGCAGCTTGTCGAGGGCGGCGCGGCGCTCGTGCTCGTCGGCGGCCATGATCATCTCGCGCACGACCGGCAGCCGGTCCTCGGCCATGAACATGTGCTCTGTGCGGCAGAGGCCGACCCCTCCGGCGCCGAGCTCGCGCGACTTGAGGGCGTCGGCCGGCGTGTCCGCGTTCGCGTGCACTCCAAGGCGCCGGAAGCGGTCTGCCCACGTGAGCAGTGTCTGAAAGTCGTCGTTGATTCGCGGAGGGACGAGCTCGACGTGGCCAAGCATGACGAGTCCGGCTGTGCCGTCGATCGTGATCGCGTCGCCTTCGGCAACCGCTTGCCCTCCAAAGCTGGCGATCCTCCTTTCGAGGTCGATCACGAGGTCCTCGACTCCGGCCACGCACGGCTTGCCCATTCCGCGGGCGACGACCGCGGCGTGTGAGGTGATGCCGCCGAATGCCGTCACGATCCCCGCGGACTGGATGAGCCCGTGGATGTCGGCAGCTGCCGTCTCCGAGCGGACCAGGATCACGCTCTCGCCCGCCTTGCCGCGCTGCTCGGCAGTGTCCGCATCGAGCACAACGACGCCGCAGGCGGCGCCCGGGGAGGCGTTCAAGCCCGTCGCCGCCACGTCGAGCTTCACGCTCGGATCGAGCATCGGATGGAGCAACTGGTCGAGCTGGGCCGGGTCGATGCGCCGGATCGCCTCCGCGCGGCTGATAAGCCGTTCGCCGACCATCGCGACAGCCGTCTTTACGGCCGCCGCCGCTGTGCGCTTGGCCGAGCGCGTCTGCAACAGGTAGAGGCGCCCATCCTCGATCGTGAACTCGATGTCCTGGACATCGCGGTAGTGACGCTCCAGTCGCTCCATCGTCGCGACGAGCTCTTCGAATGCCTCAGGCATCAGCTCGCGCAGCCGCACGATCGGCTCCGGCGTGCGGATTCCGGCTACCACATCCTCTCCCTGGGCATCCAGCAGGAACTCGCCGTACAGCCCGGTCTCGCCCGTAGCCGGGTTGCGGGTGAAGCACACGCCGGTCGCCGAGTCCTCATTCTTGTTGCCGAAGACCATGCGGCCGACATTGACCGCAGTGCCGAGGTCGTCCGGGATCTCGTACGCGTGCCGATAGACCTTGGCGCGCGGGGCATCCCAGGACGCGAAGACCGCCCGGACGGCTCGCATGAGCTGGTCGAGCGGAGTCTGCGGGAACGGATTACCAGTCTCCTCGCCGTAGATCGCCAGGTACGTCTCGATCAGCTCGCCGAGAGCGTCGGCGGTCAGGTCGACATCGGTCGCCGCACCGCGGCGCTGCTTGAGCGCGGCGAGCTCGGACTCGAAGCGCTCCGCCTCGACGCCCTCGACGACCTCGCCGTACATCTGGATCAGCCGCCGGTAGGAGTCACGCGCGAAGCGCTCGTTGCCGGTCACGCTCGCGAGACCGCGCACCGACTCGTCGTTGAGGCCGAGATTGAGGATCGTGTCCATCATTCCCGGCATCGAGATCGCCGCGCCCGAGCGAACCGACAGGAGCAGGGGATCGGAGTGGTCTCCGAAGCATTTGCCCGCCTTCTGCTCCAGCCGCCTGACGTGCTCGACGACCTCCGCCTCGAGACCGGCGGGCAGCTCGCCACCTGCCGCCATGAAGGCGCGGCAGGCATCGGTCGTGATCGTGAAACCGGCCGGAACCGGCACGCCGAGTCCGGTCATCTCGGCCAGGCCCGCGCCCTTTCCGCCCAGGAGCGATCGTCCTTCCGCGCACGGCTCGTCGAAGTCATAGACGAAGCGCTTCGCGGCCCGCGCGGCAGTCGTGGTTTCAGTCGTCAGCCTCGGAGATGCCATGCACAGCAGCCTGCCGGTAGCTGCGCTCGCGCGCATCCGGCCTCACGCGCATTGGCGCCTGCGGTGTTTCCGCAAGGCCTGGGTCGTCACCGCAGCAACTCGGCGCGACGGCGTCTCGGAGCACGAGCGTGCGGCTCGAGCGCAGCGCGGCGAGGGGACGCAGCGAGCACCGTGAGACCAGCCAGGCCCAGGAGGGCCGCCGCGACCGCCGGGCCGCTCAGCCGCCGGCCACGGCCTCCTGTTCGAGTTCGGGCGTGTAGCTGCCGCTGCGGGCCGCGCCATTCATCCTCGCGCGATGGTGAAGCGCCCGCTGGGCGGCACCGGCGTTCTCGGATTGGCCGCGCCAAGCCTTGAGCGCAGGCGACTGCAGCGCGCGCCCGTACGAGAACGAGAGCTGCCAGGGATGCGGCCCTCTCGTGTTCATGGCATTCAGGTGAATTGTGGCGTCCTCGTCGGTCTGGCCTCCCGAGAGGAACACGATTCCGGGCACTGCCGCGGGAACGTGGCGGTAGAGGCACTCGAGCGTTCGCTCCGCGACCTCGTCGGGCCCGCTGCGGTGCGCCGATTCGTAACCCGAGAGCACCATGTTGGGCTTCAGCAGGGTGCCCGCAGGATCGATGCGCTGGTCGTGCAGCTCGGTGTAGACCGCCTGGAGTACGCGCCCGGTCGCCCGAGCGCTGTCCTCGATCGCGTGGGCGCCGTCCATCAGCACCTCTGGCTCGACGATCGGCACGAGGCCCGCCTCCTGGGCCAGCGCCGCGTAGCGCGCGAGCGCGTGTGCGTTCACCCACACGCAGTACTCACTCGGGCGCCCGCCGCCGATCGAGTAGGTCGC
>JALYLC010000103.1 GCA_030774435.1 Actinomycetota bacterium | reverse complement strand
GCACCTGCGCACGGAGCCAGCGCGTGTACAGCGCGTAGACCGGCGCCAACGCGAGCGGCCCCAGGCGCAAGCCCAGGCGCGCGAGCCGAACGCCGCGCCCCCGCCGCAGCGACCTCATCCCCACACCGGCCTCATCCACCACTGACCTCAGCCTACGCAGAAACGATCAACGCCCTGTGAGTCAGCGCCGGTTCTCGCCGCCGCAGCAACCTCGGCGCAGACGACTGCGTTATGGTGCGTTAAGCGCGCCCCAAGGGGAAGATCAGCATCAACGCCGAGAACGGCACCGTCTTCCTGCGCGGCCAGCTCGAGAGCGCCGAGCTGATCGACGACATCGGCGGCGCGGTACGGAACATCCCGGGCGTGGACAAGGTCGTCAACCTGCTCCACCTGCCCGGAACGGAGGCGCCGCATCCTCCCGCTGATCCTCGAGTCGTTGAGGTGGTGAGATGAACGAGCGCCTTATCGGCAACGCACCGCTCTTCGCGGACCGAAGGGATGCGGGGAGGGCGCTCCTCGCGGAACTCGAGCACGAACGCGGGCCGCAGCTCGTGGTCGTCGGGCTGGCGAGGGGCGGCGTGGAGGTCGCCGCCGAAATCGCGCGCGCGCTGGCGGCGCCGCTCGACGTCGTCGCCGTGCGCAAGATCGGCCATCCCTGGCAACCCGAGTACGGCATCGGCGCCGTCACGCCCGGCGACGGCGTCTACGTGCGCGCCGCCGAGGGTCTCACCGACGAGCAGCTAGCGGCGGTCGTCGAGGAGACCAAGGCGAAGGCCGCGCTCCTCGACCAGCGCCTGCACGCCGAGCATCCGGCAATCGACCTCGACGGCAAGACGGTGCTGCTCGTCGACGACGGCCTCGCTACCGGCGCGACGATGATCGCCGCCCTTCGCTGGGCGAAGGCGGCCGGGGCCGCACGTGTCGTGGCGGCCCTGCCGGTCGCAGCGGCCGCCAGCCTCGAGCTCGTTCGTCGCGAGGCCGACGGCGTCGTTTGCCTGTACGCCCCGGCGCGGTTCTTCTCCGTCGGCGCGTGGTACGAGTCGTTTGCCCAGGTCGACGACGCGGACGTGATCCGTCTCATCGGCGAGAGCCGGCGCAGTGTTGCAGCCGCGCCCGCGGCTGAGCCCGTACGAGGGGCGTGATGCCTTCGCCGGCAACCACGAAGGCCGTTGCGACGTGGACGCTCCCGAAGCCGCGGCTGCGCGGCGCGCTGAGCTCTTATCCCTTGACGACGCCGATCGGCACCAGCCGCACGACGCGGCGGGCGAGACCCGCGCGCGCGACGACGTCCACCACGCGCTCGACGTCCTTGTAGGCGAACGGCGCCTCCTCGGCCAGCCCCTTGTTCGACGGGCAGCGCACGACGACCCCCTGCGCTTCGAGCTGCCGGCGGACCTCGCCGCCGCCGATGCGCTTGCGGGCGCCGGTGCGCGACATGGCGCGGCCGGCGCCGTGACACGTCGTGCCGAAGGAGCGTTCCATCGATCCGGGCTCGCCGGCGAGTACGAAGCTCGCTGTGCCCATGCTGCCGGGGATGAAGACCGGCTGGCCGACCGCGCGGTAGTCAGAAGGGATCTCCTCTGATCCCGCCGGGAAGGCTCGCGTCGCGCCCTTCCGGTGCACGAGAACTTCGCGGCCCCCGTGGCGCTCGACCTTCGCCACGTTGTGCGCGACGTCGTACACCTGCTGGGTCGCCTCGGCGACGTCGGGGCCGAGGATGCGCGCGATCGCACCGCGGACGGCGTGCGCCATCGCGTGCCGGTTGGCGAAAGCGAAGTTGGCCGCGGCCGCCATCGCCGCCTGGTACGCGCGTCCTTCGGGGGACGACGCGGGCGCGCACGCGAGCTGGCGATCGGGGAGCGTGATCCCATAGCGGACGCGCACGGTGTCCATCGTCCGCACGGAGTCGGTGCACACCTGGTGGCCGAGTCCGCGCGAGCCCGAATGAATCAGCACCGTCACCTGGTCCTCGCGCAGGCCGAAGACCCCGGCTGTGACGGGATCGAGGACGCTCTCGACGCGCTGCAGCTCGATGAAGTGGTTGCCGGCCCCGAGGGTGCCGAGCTGTCCCGCGCCACGCTCGTGCGCGCGCGTGGAAACCGCCGCCGGATCGGCGCCCGCCAGCCGGCCCTCGGACTCGGTGCGCTCGAGATCCTCCGCACGGCCGATGCCGCGCGCGACGAGCGCGCGTGGCCCTTCGCGCAGCACCTCGTCCAGCTCCTCGCGGGACAATCTCAACGCCCCGCGCTTGCCCGTGCCCGCGGGAATCGCGCGAGAAAGCTCGTGCACGAGCGGCTCGCGGCGCTCACCGAGCTCCACCGCGGACACCGGCAGCGCGAGCAGGCGCACGCCGCAGTTGATGTCGTAGCCGACGCCGCCCGGGGAGACGACGCCGTCCGGCAGCTCCATCGCCGCGACGCCGCCGACCGGGAAGCCGTAGCCCTGATGGATGTCCGGCATGCCGAGCGCCGCGTCGACGATGCCCGGCAGCGTGGCGACGTTCTGCAGCTGCTCGAGCGAACGGTCGCCCCGGATTGCCTCGAGCAGCTCCTCGTCGGCGAAGATACGCGCCGGCACGCGCATGCCCGGCCGCGCGTCTGCGCGAAGCTCCCAGAGCGTCTCGTCGAGGCGGACGAGCTCAGACGTCGAGGACAACACGGCCATGCCAGATCGTTCCCTCGTGGGTGAATTCGAGCTTGTTGAGTGTGACCGCCTTCACGAGATGACGGGGGTGATCACGGCGGCCGACCACGGTCGCGCGCAAACGATCGTCGACGAGCTCGAACGCGGCGACGCGCTCCGGGACGAACCCCTCGACCTCGGCGAGGAAGACGAGCTCGCTGAGCCAGTCGACGAGCAGCATCGCGCGGTCGCCTGCAGTCAGCTCGATCTCGTGTCGGGCAGGCTCCCGTTCCTCACCCGTCGCGACCAACTCGGCGAACGCGGCAACCGCCGCCTCGAAGATGCCGGCCTCGCCCGCCGCTTCGAGCTCGAGCTCGACCTCGCCCACGTGCTCGACGAACCGGTAAGCCGTTTCCACCTCAGGCAAGGCCGACGATCGCTCTAGCTCGCTGCCACGCTCGTGCCAGTGGCATGGGTTCTCGCGCCGTTCGGCTGTGATCCCGGCGAGACTCCGGACCGAGGAAGCGAATTCGCATACCGCGACATTCGCCTGCTGGCTCGTGCGAGGCATCGGTGGCTAACCCGATCGACGCTGCGGCTTGTCCACACCACGCTGCACGGCGTGGATGACCAGTCCGTTTCAGCTCGTGCGGCGAGAGCTGGACCTTCACCCGATCGCGCCGCTACCGCGCCGGCACGCGGAACTACGCACCGGCCCGTCCCGAGCCTCCTGCGTCGCTCCCCGCGGCCGCGTCAGGGAGGTCCCGGCGCGTCCCGCCTCTCGGGCGAGCATGATTGCCGCCGGGATGTCTGGGGAGCTCGTGGCCGATCTCGTCCGCCGGCTCGTCGAGCGCCTCGGCGGGCGCTGGTCGCGCGGGCTCGGCATCGACGTCGACGAGGGCGACGAGGAGGTCGACCGCTGGGCGCTCGCCGCGACCCTATTCGGGAACCGCATTTCCGCGGCGGTCGTCGAGCGGACGATGGGTGGGCACAGCATTACGAAGCAGTACGCGCCTCGTCGAAGTGTCGACGGAGAGCTCCGGACAGCCGAAGAGTTGCCACCAACATTCCGGATTGGGCACAAGGATCCGTTCTTCCCGGCTAGGAGCCGGCACGGCCCAAAACGTCTGGCGACTTGGGGGCCCGAGGTCTCTCCAGAGTGGTTGTACTTCCTAGACGACGAGCAGATGTCTGTCTGCGATAAGTTGATCGCCGAGGCCGAAGATGTCTTGGCGGCGGACAACTTGTACCAAGTTCACTTCATCCTCGGCGGTCCAGGCACAGGCAAGACAAGCATCCTCCTCCAGATTCTGCGGAGGCTAAGTACCCAGGTCGAGACGAACGTTGAGACGTGGTCGGTCGGGCTACGCG
>JALYLC010000102.1 GCA_030774435.1 Actinomycetota bacterium | reverse complement strand
CGTCTTTAGGGCGCGGAACGGCCGCGTCTGCTCGAGGCCGTACTCGGCGAAGGTGCCCAGCTCCGCACCCGCGTCCTGGCGCAGGTACGGCGGGACGACGCTGAACGCGTCGCGCAGATCGTCGGCGCGGCGCACCAGCGCGCAGCCGGCGTCGACTGGGACGCCGAGCCATTTGTGTGGGTCGAGCGTCAGCGAGTCGGCGCGCTCCATGCCCCGGTAGCGCGCGGCCAGGGCCGGGTCGAGCACGCCGAAGGCTCCGTAGGCCCCGTCGACGTGGAACCAGAGCCGTTCGGTGGCGGCGACTTCGGCGAGCGCGTCGAGCGGGTCGATCGCGCCGGTGTTCACAGTTCCCGCCGAGCCCACGAGCAGCGCAGGCGTCGCGCCGGCCGCGCGGTCGGCCGCGATCGCGCCGCGCAGCGCGTCCGCATCAAGACGCCCGCCTGGCAGCGGCACCGGCCGGATGGAGTCGCTCCCGAGCCCGAGCAGCTCGAGGGCCCGCGTCACACAGCTATGCGCCTCGGAGGGCAGGTAGGCAACGAGGCGCGGGCCATGCGCGAGCCCGCCCCGGCGCACGTCGTGTCCCGCGGTGACGGAGGCGCGGCCGCGGGCTCCGGCCAAGCACACGATTGTCGCCGCAGATGCCCCACTGGTAAGGAGCCCGGCGCCCGGCGCGTGCGGGTACCCGACGAGCTCCGCCAGCCAGCGCACGGCCGTGCGTTCCAGGTGAACGTCGGCGTGGTCGCCCGACACCACGCTCGGGTTCATCGCGGCGGCCGTCAGCGACGCCAGCACACCGGCCAGCGTCGGAGGGGAGTTGACCCACCCGAAGAAGGCAGGGTGCCCGTTACCCATTGCGTGCGGCAGCACGTCGCGCGCCATCGTGGCGGCCAGCGCCTCGAGCTCGGTCGGCCCGTCTGGCAGCGGTAGCTCGAGCAGAGCCGCGCGCAGATCATCAGGCAGCGGCTGCCAGACCGGCCGTCCCGGCAGCCCCTCGAGGTGGTCGGCCACCGCGTCGATCAGCGCGTGGCCGGTACGCCGGAACTCGTCCAGGTCGCCGGTGCCGAGCTGGCGGGAGGCGATTTCGCTCACACCGGCAAGGATACTTTTCGCGGGGTGCCGCGGCAGTGACGATCCGTCCCGCTGGCGCCTCCTCCGCAACCTACCTGAGAGCCCGAACACTGCCGGCCGCGCGTTTTGAATCCGTCTGGATCCGCTGAGTCCGCGCGAACCGTAATTGGACGGCCTGTGAGCATTTTCCCCGAGTGTCCTGCGCGGTATTGCGAGCAACCGATGAGCTCACGCGCCCTCTGAGGTCAGTATTGGCGAGTCTGCGAACGGAGGAGCGATGGACGATTTCACCAACACGGTGGCGCGAGTGCGCCTGGAGGCACTAGTCGGCCAATGGAGAATTGAGGCCGGACCACCCGGCGGGGGACGGGTCACCTCCGAGTGGCTCGACGGCGTGCCTCTGTTGGTCGAGCGGTCGCATGTGGACGTGCCCGAGGCCCCAGACGGCGTCGCGGTGATCGGCTGCGACGGGACGAGCGACACCTATACACAGCTCTACACGGACGAGCGAGACGTCCAGCGCATCTACAAGATGAGCCTCGGCGACGGCGTCTGGAAGCTATGGCGAGACGGCGAACCCTTCTCCCAGCGATTCACGGGCATGTTCTCCGCGAACGGCAAGAGGATCGATGGTCGTTGGGAAATAGCGGAGGACGGTAAGACATGGAAGACGGACTTCGACCTGACCTACACGAAAGTGGAATGTGGCAGCTACCGCTTGTCGAGCAGACTCGCCAGAGCGCGCGGAGGGTTTGAAAGCCGTCCAATTAGGTGCGTGGAGGAAGTGCTGCGACGCCGACGGCCGAACAGCGGAAGGCGATCGCTAACCCGGCTGCCGTGGCAGCGACGGCGTTCGACGACTACCGCGTGTACTCCTCGAGACGCTCGATGACCTCGACTGGACGTCGACCGACAGCCGCTGGCGCTGCGCGCGCGACCTGCTGCGGCACGACCGCCCAACGGGCGACCGCTCGCAAGCGACGTGCGCAGCCTTCTCCTCACCATCACCGCGCAGACGCTGGACATGGTTCAGCTGCATGGCGTCGGCTCTGGCAGGCTCGCTGAGGCAAGAGTCGCGCGAACTGCGCGCGGCGGCTGATCGGCTCTGCGCGATCGTCGACGCAGTGACCGCCGTCCACTCTCGGTCATGGTCGACCACCTGGGCCGCATCATCCCAACGACCGCGACGGGCCGGATGCTGTGACCATCTTCGATCACGACGAGTTCGACGGCTACACGCTCCAGGGGACGGAGTCGCAACGCACGATCGATTGACCCAAACGAACCTGGCCTCACCCGTCCGACGGGACAGGTGAGGCCAGGGGCCGCGCGAGAAGAGACCGAAAATCCAGCTACTTAGCTTAGATCTTCGAAGCAACCGAGCTGAGGGCGCCGCTGATGGCACCGCTGAGGACGCCGAGGGCAACGAAGATGCCGATGGCGATGACCGCCAGGACCACTGCATACTCGGCCATCGTCTGACCGTCTTCCTTGGCAAGCCGCGCCTGCAGCTTCGTGTACAGATCGAGCATTCTCTTCATCTCCCTGTCTCGATGGATCTGGTCACGGCCAGCCTGCCTCGGAGAAGCGACTTCTCTCAATCCCCCGATCGAGGCACGGCTCGGCAGGCACGTGACCTCCAAGCCGATGGACACAGCGCACACCCGCCCCGCTCGGCGAGCCGGCGTCAACGGTCGCGATGACGTGCTCATCGCAGCTCCAGCCGGATATCCCACACACTGCCGCCAGCCCGCTCGACGAAGTGCAAGAAGCAATGGATCAACCACTCACGATCCACCGCTGGATCCGTCGCCCGAACCGTCCTCTCGCGCGCCTCGGTGTGTCGCCCCGGTGGACGCGGTCGGAGCAGGAATCACGTCGCCGTCTACGTCCCGAAGCGTGCGTCGAGTGCGCTCCTGCAGCGTTCCAGGACCGCCGGTGCGTCCTGCGCCCACGGCTCGGCGACAAGGCCGCGCAGCGCGCCGCCGGCGAGCGCTGCGAGCTCGGGGGAGGAGCTCTCGACGGCGGCGGCAAGCGCCAGCGCGAGCAGCGCTTGCGTCTGCTCCGAGTCGCTCCCGGGCTCTCCCAGTGCGAGCAACGCTGTGAGCGCGCCCGCGGTCGGGCCTCCCGCCAAAACAGGCGTCCAGAGCCCGCGCAGGAGCGCGCTCGCGAGCAGGAGGCGCAGGG
>JALYLC010000101.1 GCA_030774435.1 Actinomycetota bacterium | reverse complement strand
CGCTCAGTCCCACGTACATGTCCGCCGTGGCCCGCAGGACTGGCTCGCCATGCTTTGCCGACAGTTGCAATGCCTGCTCGTACGTCCGGATCGCGTCACGCAGCCGTCCCTGGGTGATCCGGATGTCGGCCAGGGCGATCGCAGCACCGAGCGCATCAGAGAGGCTGCCAGACCGCTGCACCCGCGCCATCCCAGCGGCGTAGATCCGATGCGCGGTCTCGAGGTCCCCGCTCGCCCACGCGGCGAGTCCCAAGAGGGCCTCAGCTGCCCCGCGGAGGAGATCCTCGTCCTCCGGAGCGAGGTTCAGTGCGTCCCCCGCGTGCCGGACGGTCGCGGCGACGTCGCCTCGGATCTGGGCGAGCACGGCGCGGTAGACCGCGATCAGCGCAGCCAGGAGGCTGAACTCGCGCCGGTCTACGACAACCATCTCCGGCCGCCCGGCTCCGGGTTCATCTGGCACACCGTCGGTCGCCGTGAGCCAGCGCTCGCCGTCTCCCAGGCGACGCTCAACGTCCTGGAGCTCGCCGCTCGATAGCAGCGCCCATGCATAGGCAACGCTGAGGACGGGCCTCCTGCCCACGAGCTCATCGGGCAGCGTCCTGAGCCACGCGAGCACCGCCGAGTCCTGATGACCCTGCCGCATGTCCGGCCATGCCAGCTCGACGAGGTCGGCCACTCGCTCGAAGTCCTCAGCGGCCACTGCGTGACGAATCGCCTCAGAGCGGTCGCCGTTGTGTTCGTACCAGTCGCTGGCCCGGAGGTGTAAGTCGGGCACCCATCCCGGTTGCTCGTCGAGGAGGCGCGCGCGCAGCACGTCGGCAAAGAGCTGGTGGTACCGATACCAGCGCCGGCGGTCGTCGAGTGGGACGAGAAAGAGGTTCCCGCGATCGAGCGCCTCCAGCATCGCTTTGCCGCCCTCGTAGCCCGTAACGGCATCGCAGAGGGGGCCGCTTAGCCGACCCAGGATCGAGGTCTGCAGCAGGAAAAGCCGGACATGCTCCGGTTGACGCTGGAGGACCTCTTCGACCAGGTAGTCGACGATATACCGATCGTCCCCGGCAAACCCAGCGATGAAGCCAGCAGCATCGGCGCGCCCTTGGATCGAAAGCGCCGCCAATTGAAGGGCGGCGATCCAGCCCTCGGTGCGCCCGTCCAGCAAGGCGACATCTCGCGCCGCAAGGTCAAGCCCCATCATGCTGTTCAGGTAGTCGGCGGCCTCATCGGGGGTGAAGCGCAGATCCGCGGCGCGGATCTCCACGAGCTCGCCACGCCCTCGCAAGCGAGCCAGCGGCAGCGCCGGGTCGGCGCGGGTGGCGATCACCACGTGTATCTGTGGGGGCAGGTGCTCCAGCAGGAATGCCATCCCGTCCTGGATGTCATGCGCGTCGACCACGTGGTAGTCGTCGAGCACCAGCACGACGTCTTTCGGCAGAGCGCTGAGCTCGTTGAGCAACGTGGCAAGGACCGCCGTGATCGGCTCCTGGGGAGACCCCAGGAGCGAGAGCGCGGTCGCGCCGATCTCGGGCACCACCGTCTGCAGCGCGGCGATCAAATAGGGCCAGAAGGACGCGGCCAGATTGTCGCTCGGGTCGAGCGAAAGCCACGCCGTCTGCTTCTCGGCGGGAGTGGCTGCCAGCCACTCGGCCAACAGCGTTGTCTTGCCGAAGCCGGCGGGCGCGGAGACCAAGGTCAGCTTCGACTCGCTGCCGCGGTTCAGGCGCTCGCTCAGCCTCGGACGTGTCACCAGACCGCGTCGCGGCTTGGGGATGTAGAGCTTTGTCTCGAGCAGCGGGCTTGGGATGACCATCTGACCCCCCCACGATACGGGTCACGGGCGTCGACCGGTAGGCGATCGGATCTTCGCAGCGCGGCGGCCGGCGATCGTCCACTGACCTTTGGATCGTGCCCGCCTCGAGCGCCAGATGCGCGACCTCGCACTGGAGCATGCCGCGGCGCAGCTCGATGACGCGGAGTACCTCGCGCGGATGGCACGCCTCCGCGGAGAACTGGAGATCCTGGGGGGCAACCGGCCCGGGACCTGCCAGCGTGTCGCGCGACCGAATGGCTCGACGCCCTCGCCGAAACATGGCAGCAGACGGAACTAGTAGAGGAGAAATCCGACGTGATCCACGCGATGTACGAACGGATCGTCATCGAAGGGCCGCGCTTCGTCGGCCTATGCCCACGGCCTGGCGCTTGCGCTGCCCACCAAGGTACCTTTGGCGCGCCCGACAGGAGTCGGACGAGCACGTACCCACTCGCAAATCAGAAGGATCCCGATCGAGGGAGCCGATGATTGGCTGAAGTGACAAACGAGAGCGCCTGATCCAGAGTCAGGCGAACTGAATCGGGTTTGCCAGCCGATCGTCGAACTCAGCCCGGCGCCTCGCGCCGTCTGAATCCGGGAGTGTCAGGCGAACACTCCCAGAAGAGTCTTGCGAACCAGCGATTTCGCGTATGAGTCAGGCGAAGCCGCCGCGCCACGTCACTCTACTCCCGAACCTCGTCACAATCGCCACCCGGACCGCGCCGTCCCGTTGAAAACCTACTAGTCATCCGCCGGTCGTGCGTGCGGCTAAGCCCGGCCGGGGGTCGGCATCAACGGTCGCGGCGACCGGGAACGAGGAGCCGCGCGCTGCGGTCGGCGTTTGGGGGAACGACGACGCGCGCAAGAACTCCTCGCGTCCGAAATGGTACAGTGAGCGAGTCGGCAATGTTC
>JALYLC010000100.1 GCA_030774435.1 Actinomycetota bacterium | reverse complement strand
GTGCCGGCTCGCGCTTTCGCGCTGCGGGCGGCGGCGTCAAGCTGCTCGCGCCCGTCGCCGGGCGACCGCTCGTGGAGTGGGCAGTCGCAGCGCTGGCCGAGGCGCCGCTGGGTGACCGCGTGGTGGTGGTCGGTGCCCACGCCGACGAGCTGCTGGCGGCGACCGACCTGCACGGCGCGCGGCCCGTGCGCAACGAGCACTGGCAGCGGGGAATGGCATCGTCGCTGCAGGCCGGCCTGGCGGCGCTCGATCCGGCCTGCACGGGCGCGGTCATCGTCCTGGGCGACGGGCCGGCGCTGGCTGCCGAGGCGATCCGCCGCGTGGCCGAGGCGGCCGAGGGAGCGGCAGGCCTGATCGCCGCCACCTACGACGGCGAGAGCAGCGGACACCCAGTCGCGATTCCGCGCGCGCTCTGGGCGCAGCTGCCGCACGAGGGGGAGCAGGGTGCGCGCGCGCTCGGCAAGCCATCCGCGCTCGTCGATTGCAGCGACCTGCCCGCACCTGGCGACGCGGACACGCCGGCCGACCTCCCGGCCTAGCTTCGCCCCTTCTTGCCGCCGCGGGGCTTGCTGTCGTTGCGCAGCACGAGCACGCCGCCGCCGATCCCGGCGAGCACCATGACCCCTGCGGCGATCAGGGGCAGCGGTAGACCGCCTCCGCCTCCTCCGCTGCCGCCGCTGACCTTGACGCCGTCCGCCGCGGCGAGCGCTCGCAGTGCCTTGTCGGCCGAATCCGTGAGGCCCTTGGCAGTCGGATCCTTGCGCGGATCGATGCCCTGGAGCGCGGCCAGTGCCTTGGGCTGGGAGTACGGCCCGTTGATGCCGAACCCCTGCGGCATCACGACGAGGAGCGTGTCCTTGTAGATGAAGCGAAGCTCGGAGCCGAGGAAGCGCGCGTACGTCTGCGGCTTCGCCCAGAGCTGGGGCACCGCCCCGAGATCGGTCTTGTTGCCGATGACTGCGACCTTGATGGGCAGGCCTGCGTCCGTGACCTGCTGCGTCGTCGTGGCGAGCTGCTTCTCGAGCGTCGAATCCGGCGCGGCGAGGGTCATGTAGACGCGCGCATCGGCCGGCGCGAGGATGTCACTCGCGGGATCGCCGTCGGCCAGCGCCTGCGGCGCAAGTACCAAGGCGAGGATCAGACCGAGGGCGGCGCGCCGGAGCACGCTCACACGGTAGCCGCGATCACCAGCGCCACGAGCGTCAGGGCAGCGGTGCCGCAGACCAGCGCCAGCAGCGCCAACAGCAGATCGCGCATCTCACCCACCTGCCTTGTCGACGACCTGCAGCTGGATCACCTTGTGTCCCGGGATCTGGATCGTGTAGCCGAGCAGCCAGTGGCCCACCATCACGAACGCCGGCCGGCTGCGCTGATACACGCCGGGCGACACCTCGGCCAGCGTGTAGGCCTGCTGCTGCATGCTCATGTCCAGCATGTCGAGTTGCGCGGTGACCTGCGCGTTGCGCACCGGCTTGCCGCCGCGCTGCAGGCGCAGCGCGAATGCGTTGTCGATCGCCGCTCGGTTGGGCCGGATGCCCACCTGGATGCGCACCCCGTCGCGCGTGAAGGTCTGAGCAACGGCGCCGGGCCCGACGTGCGCGTCGGTCTTGCCGAGCTTCGCGAGCGCACTCGAGGGCGGTGCCAGGCTGGTGAGGATGGCCGCGGCGGCGACCGCCCCGGCGAGCAGTGCGCTCTCCCCGACCACGAGCCGCCGGAGAAGGCTCGCGGCGCCCTCTCCGAGCGCCTTGTCGCGGCGCTGCACGGCTGCCACGAGCCGCGGGCGAGAGCGGAGGTTGTTGATCGCCCCGAGCACGAGCGCGCACGCGAGCAGGACGCTCTTCGCGATCAGCGCCAGGCCGTAGTTGGTCTGCCACAGCGAGGCGAGCGTGGGCAGGTGCACGATGCTCGCGACGATGCCCGTGGTCAGCAGCAGCGCCACGCTGACGATGGCCGCGCGCGAGAAACGCGGGACCACGACGGCGAGTGCGGCGACTCGCCTGCCGGGTTCGGTCGCGGCCGCGAGCACGAGCAGGCCCAGGAGGCCGCCGATCCAGATCGACGCCGCCGCCAGATGAGCCCAGTCGAGGGTGAGCATCAGCCCGACCGGGCTGGTCGTCGCCGGATGGCCGGCCAGGCCGGGAAATACCAGCACCGCGGCAGCGCAGCCGCCGGCTCCGACGACGGCGAGCACCGCCTCGCCCGTGCGCCGGGCGCGCCCGGGCCGGTCGAGCGCGAGCGCGACTGCGGACGCCAGGGCGAGCAGCGCGAGTACGGCCCAGAGGTCGCTGAACGAGCGCCCGAAGCCCGAGTCGCGCACCAGCGGGACGATCGCGCCGAGATCGGTCCAGGGTCTGAGAGAGAACTCCGCGGTCGCGAGCACGAGGTAGACGGGCGCGGCGACCAGCGCGACGACGAGTGCGATCCCGGCCGCGATCGTGACGCTCTGCAGGGCGCGCTCGTTCCCGCCCTTGACCTGCAGGGGCCTCGCGACCACTGCGCGAAAGGCGAGGAGCCCGACGGATGCGAGGACCGCCAGCAGCAGCGCCCAGCGCGAGGCGACGAGGCTGGGCGTGGCCGCGCTCTCGCCGAGCGACGGGATCACGAATTGCGGTGGCGGCCCGGGGCTCGGCCCGACCGCGAACGTGAAGGCGCCCCGCACGGGATGCCCGTCGGCCGAGATGACGCGCCACCACACCAGATACCAGCCCTGCTCGAGCGTGTGCAGCTTGATGAAAATCGAATTCACGTCGTCGGGCGCGGTCGCAGGGCTGCCCACCATCTCCTGGTTGCCGCGGGCGTCCGTGACCGAGATGACGGCGAAGCGCGGCTCGATCCGCTCGCTGTAGGTGAGGCGGACCTGGGTGGGCGGATGGGCGAGCACGCCGCTCGCCTGCGGTTGCGTCGCGAGCAGCGAGGCGTGTCCCCACGCCGCCGCCGGCAGCGCCAGCACAACCGTCAGGGCGACGAGCAGCGCGCCCGCCCGCCCGCCGATGCTCATTCCGAGCGCCTCCCCGAGACGAGCCCGGCGCCACCGACGAGCAGTCCCAGCCCGCCGACGACGAGAGCGATGATGGCGATCGTCTTGCCGGAGTCCGAGCCGCCGCCCGAGGAGCTCGCCGCGGCCGTGGCCGTGACGTGGGCAGCCGGCGTGTCGGAGCTCTCGTCGCCCGACCACACGACGACGCTGCCGTCCGAATAGGTCTGGCGGACGGTGAAGGCGTACGCCTTGGCCTTCTTCGGCACGCCGGAGAACGGCAGCACCGCGAGCTGGGTGCCGTCGAGCTTGCCCTTCCAGGTGATCGAGCTGCCGCCGCCCATCTCGCCGTTCACCATGTGCTGGCCGGCGACCGACACGGTCCACCCGGGCACTGGAGCCACGTGCTCGAGATCGAAATCGGCCGGCATCGTGATCTGGATCTGCGTGGTCGAGGCATTTTCCTTCTCGTTTGGCACGGCGAGGTTCAGCAGATACCCGTCACCGGACGGGATCTCGTTCGGGAACAGCTCGGCGTGTGCGAACGCGCTCGGTGCGAGCGCGAGTGCGGCAACGAGGACACCCGCGTACGCGGATGCTCGTCGCATCAATGTGCGATTCACCTCGTTCTCCCTCTCGTGGCTTGGGCTACGGGAAGGCGAGCGCGGGCGGCCCGCGGGCGCGCAGAGCGCGGGCGAGCAGCCAGGCAGGAGCCGTAAGCCGGCCGAGGACGAGCGCCTGGGGCCGTCGCGCGGCGCGAGGCTGCAGCAGCCGGCGCAACACCCGCACGACGCGCCGCGCCCACGCCAGGGCGTGGCGCAGTGCGGCCAGCAGCGCCGCGGCCGCGAGCGACAGGGCGAGCAGGATCGGGATCGCGTTGCGATGGACTGGCCCCTCCAGGCACGTCCACCAGTGCATATGCATGCCCGCGCGCGAGTGCAGCCAGGTCTCGAGCGCGGCGAAGC
>JALYLC010000099.1 GCA_030774435.1 Actinomycetota bacterium | reverse complement strand
TGGGCGGACCGGGCGTGATCGGTGCGCAGTGGACGAGCTGGTTCACGCTGCCCAGCCTCGCACCAGGGCGTTACGTCATCGGCTGTTTCCTCCCGGACGACCACGGCATGCTCCATGCGGCCATGGGCATGGTCGCCGGCTTCACGGTGCGCTGATGCCGCCCCGGCCGAGGCGACCAGACGCCGCCTCGATCTTCCGCGATTCTTCATCGGCTGTTCGCACGAGGTCAAGCAACGCAGCGGATCATCGTCGGCATGAGCCGGCACAGACGCACCCGTCGCAGAATTGTCCTGGGCGTGACGGCGGTCGCGACGGTGTGCGCGATCCTCGCCGCGACGGCACTCGTCCGCTCGAGTGGCTCGAATCCGCCCGTCGCGCCCGCGGCGCAGGCTCCATCCCGTACTGACAACGTCAAGCTGCTTTGGCACGACCTCGCGCAAGGCCTGCGGACTCACGGCTACCCGCAGATCGCGGATCCGTCCTTTCTCGCCAATGGCGACATGAGCTTCGGAAGCCAGGGGCTTCAGGTGAAGCGCGCGGTGCAAGCCGCGGGTCGAACTGCCTGTCGCACCCAGTTCGCGGCCGTCAAGGGTCCCGCAGCAAACCCGCCAGCGACTGCGGATGATCTCCACAAGATGGTGCTCTTCTCGCGCTGCATGCGACAGTACGGAATACGGGATTGGCCCGATCCGCGAGCGGATGGAACATACCCGCTGAATCAGCGCCTCGTGCAACTGGGCAAGCGCGGCATCCTCGCTCAACTGGAGGCATGCCGGGACATCAATCCCGGCGAGGGGATCACTGTCAGCCCGTGCGCCTGGTCACATTTCGCGGCCGACGCCTGCCCGTATCGTCCTGCGGTGCGTTGTGAAGCTGATCGAGGCCGCCGGAGCCGCACCGCGGTAAACCGCCGAGCCGAAACGTCGCGGAGGCGGAATCGCAGCGATGAGTTCGGGGTAGCTGGCAGGTCCAACCCCAGAGATCCGTCAACGCAGCAAGAGGAGCGCAGGATGCCCGACGCCGCACGCACGACCCGCATCCGCGAGGTTGGGACCGTGTTCGTCCCCGTCACCGATCAGGAGCGCGCGCTCGACTTCTACGTCGGCACGCTCGGGTTCGAGAAGCGCGCCGACTTCCCGTACAGCGACGCCAGTCGCTGGATCGAGGTGGCCCCGCCGGGGGCGGCGAACACGATCGCGCTGGTGCCGCCGAGCGAGGGGACGTCCGCCGGGGGCGACGAGACCCACTGCGCCTTCGCGACCGAGGACATCGAGGCCGACCACGCGGTCCTGCGTGCGCGGGGCGTCGACGTGGACGCGGAGATCGCGCGCAAGGGCAAGCGCCGGCCGGGGATCGTGTCTGCGGACGCCACCATCGGAGATCCCGTCCCGTCGCAGTTCTTCTTCCGAGACACCGACGGGAACCGCTTCCTGATCGTGCAGCCAGGCTGACCCTTGGCCAAGCTGATCTACTCCGCCATCTCTTCGCTCGACGGCTATGTCGCCGACGAGGCCGGCAGGTTCGACTGGGCCGTGCCCGACGAGGAGGTGCACGCCTTCGTCAACGACCTCGAGCGCAAGGTCGGCACCTACCTCTACGGTCGCCGGATGTACGCCGTGATGGTCGCTTGGGAGACCGCAGCGAGCGAGTCGCCGCTGTTGGAGGACTTCGCCGAGATCTGGCGGGCGGCCGACAAGGTCGTGTACTCGAGCACGCTGGCAGAAGCAGCCAGTTCGAGGACGCGAATCGAGCGGGCCTTCGACGGCGACGCGGTCCAGCGGATGAAAGAGGCGGCGCCGCGCGACATCTCCGTGGGCGGGCCCGACCTCGCCGCCCAGGCGATGGGCGCCGGTCTCGTCGACGAGCTCCACCTGTTCCTCACGCCCATCCTCGTGGGCGCCGGCACCCCGTCTCTCCCCGCCGGTGTCCGCCTCGAGCTCGACTTGCTGGACGAGCGCCGGTTCGGCAACGGCGTCGTGCACCTGCACTACCGCACCGCGATCTGAAGCGTCGCGGTCTGGGCTGCCGGTCATGCGCAGCCCCACTGACGGCACGTGGTACGAGCTCCGCCCGAACGGTCACCTCGCCGTCGCCGTCAGGAATCCGATTCGCTACCGCGACCAGGCCGAGGCCGAGGAAGCTGCACGGAGGATGCGGGAGCGTCTGCCCGACTTCCGGTTCGTCGAGATCGTCAGCTACGAGGAGACCAGCGGCGAGCGTTCTCGCGCGACCAGGGTCGGCCGTATCTCGTGACCCTGCGTGGCGCTGCGCGCGCTCGCGGGATGTGATCCTATGAGCGGCTGGAGCGCCGCGACTTCGCCGCCGCGGTGAGCGAGGAGGGCGGGTGAGGCGTCTGCACGCGCGCGAGAGACTCGATGAGACCGCCGCTGCCGACGCCGGCCTGGGGCGGGCGGTGCGGGCGGTCTACTACGTCTTCTTCGGCGCGGGCTTCGCGTTCGCCAGCTGGGCCTCGCGCATTCCGCAGGTGCGAGATGGCCTGCACCTCAGCCCGGCCAGCCTCGGCCTCCTGCTGCTGTCCATTGCGGCGGGCTCGCTGGTCGCCCTGCCGCTGGCCGGGACGGTCGTCGCGCGGCTCGGCGCCGCCCGCACGATCACGGTCATGGCGATCCTCAGCGGGATCGGTCTCGCGATCACGGCGCTGGGCTACCGCGTGGGAGTCGCCCCGGTCGTCGTCGGGCTCTTCCTGCTCGGCGTCGGCAACGGCACGTGGGACGTCGCCATGAACGTCGAGGGGACGTTCGTCGAGCAGCGCCTGGGGCGGGCGATCCTGCCGAGGTTCCACGCAGGCTTCAGCATCGGGACGGTCGCCGGGGCATTGCTCGGCGCCGGCATGGTCGCGGCCGGCGTCTCGGTCACCGCGCACCTCCTGCTCGTCGCGATCGTGATCGGGATCGGCGGGCCGTGGGCCGTGCGGGGATTCCTGACCGTGACCGCGCCGGCCCATCCTGACCACGAGCCGTCGGGCCATCCGCTCGAGGCCTGGATGGAGCCGCGCACGCTGGTGCTCGGCCTGTTCGTGTTCTGCATGGCGTTCATCGAGGGCACCGGAAACGACTGGCTCGGCGTGGCCGTGATCGACGGCTACGACGCGAGTCCCGCCGTCGGCTCGCTGACGCTCGGCGTGTTCCTGGCGGCGATGACGACGGGCCGCTGGTTCGGCCCGGCCCTGCTGGATCGCTTCGGACGGGTCGCGAGCGTGCGCACCTCCGCGCTCGTCGCCTGCGGCGGTGCGCTGCTCGTGGTGTTCGCGCCGTCGTTGCCCATCGCCATGGCAGGGGCAGTGTTGTGGGGACTCGGGAGCGCCCTCGGCTTTCCCGTGGGCATGAGCGCTGCCGCCGACGACAGCCAGTTCGCCGCCGGGCGTGTCGGCGTGGTCACCTCGATCGGTTATGTCGCGTTCCTCGCCGGTCCGCCGTTCGTCGGACTGCTCGGCAATGCGTTCGGCACGCTGCACTCCCTGATCGCAGTCGCAGGGCTGTCAAGTGCCGGGCTGTTGCTCTCGCGCGTCCTGAGCCCGACGCCCGGAGAAGCGCTCACGCCGGAATCGTGAGACTCTCGAGATCGCTCGGATGGTCGGTGAGGATGTCGATGCCCGGAGCCAGCGTAGCGAGCGCTAGGGGTAGGTTCGCTCGACGGCGGCGAAGAATGCCTCGGCCAGGCGCGTGAAGCCTCTTCGCCGACCTTGATCTCGTCGCCGGTCGCATATCCGAGAACCGACTTCGCGGGGTCGAGCTTGATCGTCTTGTCGATGACGAGGGCGCCGCCGCCCAGCAGCGAATTGCAGAGCACCCTGACCTCGTTGAGCGGATTCCCGTCCTTGCCCTCCATGGTGCGAGCCCGGTGGGTGAAGTAGCTGTCCAGCGTCAGCACCATCTTGTAGAAGACGGCATCGAAGGATTCGATCGCTGAAGCGAGGGGCGCGGCGCCACCGTTGGCGTGGCTTCTGACGGTCGCGAGCAGGTGGTTGTAGGTCGCGATCTGGGAGCGAACGCGCGCGCGGCACGCCTCGATGTAGTCGGGCTTGTACGAACTGACGCTCAGCATCTGGTGCTCCGATCTGGTTCCGGGCCTGCCGCGGCCGATTGGTCGCCTTCCAGACAAACGGGGAGCCACGAAATCGACGGGCCGACGGTATGGCACCGTGGACGCCTTTGGCGCACAATCCGGGCATGACGACGAACTACGAGCGCGCCTTCGCCGAGCGACCCGAGATCCTCGCCGCGTGGGTCGAGCTGAACAACGCGATCAAGGCACGCATGGATCTCCGCCGCTACGAGCTGGCGACGCTCGCCGCAGCACGGCGCCTGCGCTCGAGCTACTGCTGCCTGGCGCACGGCACGGTGTTCCTCCAGCACTTCGACGAGCCCCTGCTCGAGATCGCGCGGGATCATCGCAGCGCGAATCTCAGCGAGCTCGATGTCGCGGTCATGGATCTCGCCGAGAGCGTCGTCGTCGACGCGACCTCGATCGGAGATTCCGATACGCAACGGCTGCGCGACCTCGGGCTCTCGGAGACGGACGTCATGGACATCGTGCTCGCCGCCGCTGCCCGTTGCTTCTTCTCGAAGACGCTCGACGCGCTCGGCGTGCTCGCCGACGCGGGCTACCGCGAAATGGAGCCGGAGCTGCGCGATGTGCTCGTCGTGGGCAGGCCGATCGCCGCGGCGTAGGAGCCCCCGCCCGAGCCGGCCTCAGGCCGCCGTCGTCCCCAGCGCCGTCGCGATCTCGGCGATCGCCGCGCGCTCCGCGTCGCTCGCTCCTTCGTCGTTGCCGCGCTCGCGGTGCGCATCCGCGACGCTGCTCGCGAGCCCCAGCGCGAAGCGCTTGTAGGCCCCGAGATCGGCCGGCGCCTTGGACTCGAGCAGCGCCACGGCATCGCGGAGGTGCTGGAGGCCGTGCTCCCGCAGCTCCTCGGGCGAGTGGTAGCGCGTGCGGTCGAGCTCGGGCTTGGCCGAGACGATCTCGTCGAGCAGCGCGTTCTCGCCGTGATGCTGTCGCGCCTCGACGTACGACTTCGCGATCGAGAACGTCTCACGGAACGT
>JALYLC010000098.1 GCA_030774435.1 Actinomycetota bacterium | reverse complement strand
CGAGGGACTCAATCGCGCGTACGGATTGGGTAACCCCGCGCTCCGCACGCTGAGCGTGGCGAGCCCGGGCTGGCAGCAGGGACTGAAGGTGCGCAGCGACGCACTCAACCGTGCGTACGGGCTCGGCACGTACGCCACTCCTTAGCGGCGGAGCACAGCGAGCGGGGCCTGCCGGTGGGGACGGCGGGCCTCGTTACTCGCCGCCGGCGTCAGCGCCGCCCGCGGCCGCTCCCGAAGTGGTGGGCCCCCGGTGCGGTCGCTCGCAGGCGCGTCACGTCGTCGCCGACGGCGACCGCCAGCTCCTCGAACGTCTGCGAGCTCCCGACCGGCTGGAGCGCGGTCGGCAGCACGCGCCGGGAGGGGGTGCCGAGCGGCACCAGGTGCTCGACGATCACGTTGATGTTGCGCTCGCGGCGCTCCAGCTTGCCGTGGGCCTCGAGCAGGGGCTCCGTGCGCGCGAGCAGGCGGTGCTTCTCGTAGACGTCGCTGAAGAGCACGAGGTTGACGAGGCCGTGCTCGTCCTCGAGCAGCAGGAAGACGACGCCCTTGGCGGAGGCGGGGCGCTGGCGCGCGACCGTCAGCCCGGCGATGCTGACGGGCGTGCCGCTCTCGATGTGCTCGAGCGCGGCTGTGGTGACGAAGCGACGTGCCGTGAGGCCCGCGCGCAACTGCGCGAGCGGATGGTCGCGCACCGACAGGCCGGTCGTCTCGTAGTCGGCCACGAGCTCGTCCCAGGCGCCGGGGAGTGGCAACGCCGGTGTGACGCCGAGCTCGAGGTCGAGCGCCAGCTGCCGCCCGCCGCGCGTCGACTCCGGCCGGGCGATCAGGCCGGCACGCCAGAGCTGCTCGCGGCGCGGCCCGAAGCCGTCACAGGCGCCGGCGGCGATGATCCGCTCGCACTCGGGGAGCGAGAGGCCGGCCCGGCGGACGAGATCGGCCACATCGCTGTAGGGCCCGCCCTGCTCGCGTGCCTCCACCAGGCTGAGCGCGGCCGGCTCACCGAGGCCGCGTACGTAGCCGAGGCCGATGCGCACGGCAGAGCCGGGCTCGATGCTGCATGGAGCCAGCGAGGCGTTGACGTCCGTGCCGCGCACCTCGACCCCGCGGCGCTGCGCGTCGCGCACCAGCGAGGCCGGCGGGTAGAAGCCCATCGGCTGCTCGTTGAGGAGCGCGCACAGGAACTCGGCGGGGTAGTGACGGCGGAGCCAGGCGCTCTGGTAGGCGAGCAGGCCGAACGCCGCCGCGTGCGCCTTGGGGAATCCGAACTCCGAGAACGCCACGATCTTCTCGAACACGCGCCGCGCGACCGGCTCCTCGACGCCGCGGCCGCGCGCGCCGTCGCGGAACGCGTGCCAGTGCGCCACCATCGCCTCGCGCGAGCGCCGCCGGCTCATCGCGCGGCGCAGGCTCTCGGCCTGGCCCTGCGAGAAGCCCGCGAGCGCGACGGCCACGTCGAGCACCTGATCCTGGTAGACGATCACGCCAAGCGTGTCGGCGAGCGCCTCGGCCAGCAGCGGATGGTCGTGGGGCACTGGGTAGGCGGGATCGGCCCTGACCGCCTCGCGGCGCTGAAGGTAGGGGTGCACGGCGCCGCCCTGGATCGGCCCCGGCCGCACGAGCGCGACCTCGACCGTCAGGTCCTCGAGGTTCTCGGGCCGCGTGCGCAGGAGCATCTGCATCTGGGCGCGCGACTCGATCTGGAAGACCCCGACGGTGTCGGCGGCCTGGATCTCGGCGTACGTGCCGGGATCGTCCAGAGGCGCGCGCGAGAGGTCGATCGTCTCGCCGCGCGCCCGCGCGATGAGGTCGATGCAGCCCTCGACGGCGCTCAGCATGCCGAGGCCGAGCAGGTCGATCTTGAGGAAGCCCGCGTCGGCGCACGAGTCCTTGTCCCACTGGCAGAGCTGGCGGCCCTCCATGGCGGCGGGCACGAGCGGCACGAGCTCGGCCAGCGGGCCGGTCGAGACGATCATCCCCCCGGGATGCTGCGAGAGGTGGCGCGGCAGGCCGGCGATCTCGCCGCAGAGGTGCGCGAGCGCCCGGAAGCGGCGGTCGTGGGAGCGCTCGCGCACGCCGTCGGTCTGCGCCAGCTCCTCGCCCACGCGCTCGGCGCGATAGCCGTCGGAGCCCCGCGCCAGGCGGTCGAGGTCCGGCGGTGGCAGCCCCAGCGCCTTGCCGAGCTCGCGGATGGCGCTGCGCGAGCGGTAGGTCGAGAACGCCGCGATCAGCGCGCTGCGCTCGCGGCCGAAGCGGTCGTGCACCGCCAGGATCAGCTTCTCCCGGATGTCGCGCGGGAAGTCGAGGTCGATGTCGGGCACCGAGGCCAGCTCGCGGTTGAGGAAGCGGCCGAGCGAGAGGCGGGCCGCGACCGGATCGACGTGTGAGAGGCCGGTGAGGTAGCAGACGATCGAGCCGACCGACGAGCCCCGCCCGCGGCCCGGCGGCAGTGCCATGCGCGCCGAGTGCGGCCCGCGCACTGCGATTGCGATCTCGCGCGCGAGCTCGAGGATCTCGCGGTGCAGCAGGAAGAAGCCCGAGAGGCCGTGGTGGCGGATCAGGGCGAGCTCCTCGTCGAGCCGCGTGCGCGCCTCTCCGCGGTGGGCGAGGCCGCGGTAGCGGCGCTCCAGTTCCAGCGCACAGATCTGCGCCAGCTCGGCGTCTGCCACCGTGTCGTCGGCCGCGGGGTAGCGGTAGCCCAGGTCCTGCGTGAGGTCGAAGCCCAATCGTTCGGCCAGCTCGACCGTCTCGCGTGTGGCCTCGGGCAGGTCGCCGAACAGGAGCGCCATCTCGCGCGGGCTCTTGAGCACGTGCTCGCGGTTGCCACGCCGCTCGGCCTCGCAGGCCTCCAGCGGCAAGTGGGTGCGGATGGCGACCATGGCGTCCTGCAGCGCGCCCCGCCGCCGCTCGTGCACGTGCACGTCGTTCGTGGCGATGGGACGCAGCCCGAAGAGGCGAGCGCTCTCGAGCAGGCGGCGGTTGCGGGCACGGTCGCCGCGCCACAGCGGCCGCTGCAACTCGACGCGCAGGCCGGCCCGGCCGAACGACTCGTAGAGCATCCGGCAGCGCTCCAGCGCGACCCGGTCGTCGGGGTGCACGAGCGCGCCGTGGCGCGCGCAGCCCGTCAGGCAGACGAGGCCCTCGGCGCGCTCGCACAGCGCCCGTAGCGGCGTGCTCGGGAGGAGGCGATCGTGCGCGTGTGCCGCGGTGAGCAGCTGCGAGAGGTTGGAGTAGCCCGTACGCGTCTCGACGAGCAGCGTGACGTGGAAGGGCCCGTGCTCGTCGGAGACCGTCAGCTCGCAGCCGGTGATCGGCTGCAGGTCGAGCGCCTTGGCGGCGTGCGCGAACTCGAGCGCGCCGCAGAGGTTGTCGTGATCGGTCAGCGCGAGTGCGCCGTAGCCGAGCTCGTGCGCTCGTGCGACCAGCTCCTCCGGCCGCGACGCGCCGTCCAGGAAGGAGTAGGCCGAGTGGCAGTGGAGCTCCGCGTAGGCGGCCGTCAAGATGGACCTTTCGCGCTCGCGCTTGCGAGCATCGGGGGTCCGACACGGTAGGCGAACGTACGTTCGATTTCAAGTGGCTAGGATTGGCCGATGAGCTCGGACGCCGGCGACGTGCACCGCATCGCGCTCTCGCTTCCGCATGTCAGCCAGGCTGGATCCGAGCATCGCTACAGGGTCGACGGCGGCAAGGCCTTTGCGTGGACGTGGAAGAAGCGCGTCCACGAGAAGCGCGCCCGCGTGGAGCAGCTCGACGTGTTCGCCGTGCGGGTCGCCGACGAGGAGGAGAAGCTCGTGCTGATCGCCTCGGATCCCGAGAAGTTCTTCACGGAGCCCCACTACAACAACTATCCGGCCGTGCTCGTGCGCCTGGACGCGATCGACGGCGACGAGCTCGCCGAGCTGCTGACGGACGCCTGGCGCAACGCCGCGCCGCGCAAGCTCGTCGCCGAGTTCGACGCAAAGGACTGACGACCGGCCCATAACGAGCGACCGGTCGTCTACGGTCGCAGTGTGGCCGTCGCGACTCGTGCTCCCAGGGCCGGCTCGGCGCGCACCGCCGACGCGATGCTGCTCACCGTCGTGCTGCTCTGGTCGGGCAACTTCACGGCGATGCGCTACGCGGTCGCGACGTTTCACCCGCTGGCGTTCTCGTCGGTCCGCTTCGGGCTCGGCGCTGCGCTCTACGCGCTCGTGGTGTGGTGGAGAGAGGGCTCGCTGCGCATCGCCAGGCGCGACTTCGGCGCCATCCTCCTGCTGGCCGGGGTCGGCATCTTCGCCAACCAGGTCGCGGTCATCTACGCCGTCCAGAAGGCCGGCGCCGCGAACGTCGGCATGCTCATGGCGAGCGCGCCGATCATTGCCGCGCTGCTCGCACGGCGACTCGGGCACGAGCGCATCGGGCTGCGTCACCTCGTGGGCATCGCCGTTGCGGCGACGGGCGCGCTGCTCGTGCTCTACGGCGGTGGCGGGATCGGCGGCGCGCCGCTGATCGGCTGGCTGCTCGGCCTCGCGACCGCCGCGACCTGGGCGAGCTACTCCGTGCTGCTGCGCCCGCTGATGGCGCGCTACAGCGCCGAGCGCTTGTCGGCCGCGGTGCTGCTCACGGGCTCGGCCATGCTGATCCCCGTCTCGCTGCCGCAGCTCGCCGAGCAGGACTGGGGCCGGCCGTCCGGCAACGCCTGGCTCGCGCTCGGCTACAGCCTGGTGTTCTCGCTGCTCGTGACGAACGTGCTGTGGTTCGACGCCATCCATCGCGTCGGCGCCGCGCGCGCGACGCTCTTCCTCTACCTCGAGCCGTTCTGCGTCGCGCTGATCGCGATGGCGGTGCTCGGCGAGCACGTCTCCGCGGCCGAGTGGGTGGGTGGCGTCGTCATCCTCGGCGGCGTGCTCGTGGCCCGCCGCGGCGAGTAAGAGCGCATCTCGGAATGATCGTGGTGTCTGGAGCGGCTGGATCGGCCTGCAGTCGATTGCCAGGGCGCGCATGGTCGTGGGCGTGAGTTCGCTGCGTGGTGGGATGCGCCCCTGCTCGCTCCATCCACCCCAGCCACACACGCTCATTCCGCAAGCCGCTCTTGTACCAGCTGCGAAGAGCTACTGGTCGCCGTGCGTCAGCCAGCGCTCAGCGTCCAGCGCCGCCTGGCAGCCCGAGCCTGCGGCGGTGACGGCCTGGCGGTAGACGTGGTCGGCCACGTCACCGGCCGCAAAGACACCCTCGACGTTGGTGCGGGTGGTGCCCGGCTCGATCTTCAGATAGCCGTTCTCGTCCATGTCGAGGATGCCGCGGAAGAGGTCGGTGTTGGGCGTGTGCCCGATCGCGACGAAGAAGCCGTCGGACTCCTCGACGTGCTCCTCGCCGGTGACCGCGTTGCGCAGCCGCGCCCCGGTCACGCGGCCCTCGGCAGCCCCGAGCACCTCGTCCACGACGTACGGCGTGAGCATCGACAGGTTGGGCTTCGCGCGGGCGTAGTCCTGCATGATCTTCGAGCCGCGCAACTCGTCGCGCCGGTGCACGAGCACGACGTCCTTGGCGAACTTGGTGAGGTAGGTCGCCTCCTCCAGCGCGGAGTCACCGCCGCCGACGACGAGCACCTTCTTGTCCGGGAAGAACGCCGCGTCGCAGGTGGCGCAATAGCTCACGCCGCGAGCCTGCAGGGCCTGCTCGCTGGCCAGCCCGAGCTGGCGCGCCGAGGCGCCCGTCGCCACGATCACCGCGCGCGCACGGTGCTCCTGCGAGCCGACGGAGACGCGGAAGGGGCGTTCGCTGAAGTCGACCGCGGTCACGTCGTCGGTGATGAACTCGGTGCCGAAGCGCTCGGCCTGCTCGCGGAATCGCACCATGAGATCGGGGCCGAGCACGCCCTCGGGAAAGCCGGGATAGTTCTCGACGTCGGACGTGATCATGAGCTGCCCGCCGGCCTCGAAGCCCTCGATGCAGAGCGGGTGCAGATTCGCGCGCGACGCGTAGACGGCGGCCGTCAGCCCTGCGCAGGCACCGCCGATGATGATGAGCTCACGAACGTCGTTCATGGCCCCGAGCGTAGAACATCGCTCCGCTTGTTGTCGCCGGGCGCGAGCGGCGGCGGGAAGGGCCCCAGCAGTCGCCGCAGCAGGCCCCGGCGGAGCAGGCCGGGAATCGCGATCCAGGCGATCGCGGCGTAGGCCGCGCCGGCGGCGATGTCCACGACGTAGTGGTCACCGAGGTAGACCACCGTGAACCACATCCCGAGGGTGTAGGGCGCGGCCCACAGGCCCTTGCGCCCGCGCCAGGCACAGGCGAACAGCACCACCAGCAGCGCGTAGGCGGCGTGCAGCGACGGCACGGCCGCGACCGGGTTTCCAAGCAGGTTCGACTCGATCCAGGACTTCGACGTCGACACGGGGGAGTTGCCGCCCTCGATGTAGCCGATGCGGGCGACGTGGGGGATGAGCCCGTGCTTGGACGCCAGCCAGGGCGGCGCCGCCGGGAAGGCCAGGAACGTCGCCGCGCCCGCGAACGACACGGCCACGAGCGTTGCGGCACAGCGGTAGAAGACCTCGCGCCGCTCGAGCCAGATCAGCAGGAGCAGCGTGGGGGGAACGATGAAGTGCAGGCGGTCGAGCAGCGAGAACACGTGGTCGTACCACTCCAGGTGCCCACGCCAGAGCCAGCCCTGCAGTCTGATCGTCGGCACCTGGCCGAACCCGATCCAGCGGTCGATCGTCACCATCGGCTCGTAGAAGGGATGCGGGTGCAGTGAGTGGGCAGCGCCGCGGGCCTCCTCGTAGAGCAACACGAGCGCGATGAAGGGCAGGAAGTCGCGCGCGTAGCCGCGTCCTGCTCCGAGTGCGATCGCGGGCACGAGCAGAATCAGGAAATAGCGGTCGGCCGAGAGGAAGACGCCTCTGACCAGGATCATCCCGCCGAGCCCCGCTGCGTAGCCGAGCACGAGCGTTGCCACGCGCCGGCGCGTCCAGATCCCGGGCTCGACGGCCGCTCGCACCGAGGGATCCTAGTGGCCAGTAGCCGAGTGAGGGTCCTGGCGGGTACCTGCCCAAGCCGGTACCGGCCGGAGAACCCGGCGAGCCAGTAACGGAGAGAGGGTCCTGGCGGATACCCGCCCATAACGATTGAACCCGCGCAGCGGCCGCTAGGCCACCGCCCGTGTTCAGGTGGCACGGGGGCAGACCCGGCGAGCCAGTAACGGAGAGAGGGTCCTGGCGGATACCCGCCCAAGACGTTCGAACCCGCGCAGCGGCCGCTAGGCCACCGCGCGGCTACAGGTATCGCGGGGGCAGACCTCGCGTCACGGCGTGAGCGACCGCGCAGTCTTAGGAGGTCTGACCCCTGCAGCGAGGCTGGCACCCACGCAAACGAGGGGCAGCGTTGGCCCTGCCGTGAGGTGCAATGCACGTACCCGCGGCCCCGCCCGCGGCCCTGCCCGCGGTCGCACCGCCGCAGGCCGACAGGTACGTGCATTGCAGATTTGGCGGCGGGAAATCGTTGCCCCTCGCCCAGTTGGGTTCGAACGCGCGCGCAGGGGTCAGACCTCCTAAGACTCGCCGGTCGTTCGCTTCGTGACCCGAGGTCTGCCCCCGTGAGACGTGTACACGCGCGGTGGCCTAGCGGCCGTTGCGCGGGTTCGAACGTCTTGGGCGGGTATCCGCCAGGACCCTCACTCGGTTACTGGCCCGCCGAGTACCGGAGCGTCTTGGGAGATTTCCGCCAGGACCCTCACTCGGTTACTCGCCCGCGTCGTCCCGGGACGCCGGTGACCCGCCGCGTAGACTGAGCGCGTGCTCGAGCGGCTGTTTGCGGCAGGCGGGCCGCTCGCCTGCGCGCACCCCG